>NZ_JBEYUH010000009.1:0-197421 GCF_040643435.1 Rhodococcus sp. NPDC047139 | reverse complement strand
ATCGGCGGGCGTTGCCGGAGCCGGTGTTCGAGGCGGGTGAGTTCCGGGCGCCGGTGACGCCGGTGCAGCAGACGGTGGCTGCGGTGTTCGGTGAGGTGTTGGGGCTCGAGCGGGTGGGTCTGGACGACGATTTCTTCGCGCTGGGTGGTAATTCGTTGTCGGCGACGCAGGTGGTGTCACGGATCGGTGCTGCATTGGAAATGACGGTGCCCGTGCAATGGGTATTCACCGATCCGACCGTGGAGACCATGTCTCGACGAGTTCTGACAGGGGCGGGCGTCGACCACTCCTTCTCTCCGATCCTGCCATTGCAGGATCATGGCACCGAGACGCCGATATTCTTTGTTCACCCCATTGTGGGGCTGGCATGGTGCTATTCGGGGTTGGTGCGATACCTGAAGGACCTCGGCCCGGTATACGGTGTCCAATCTTGTGCGATCGACGACGGCGAGTTCCTTCCTGAGACTCTCGACGAAATTGCATCGCGGTATCTGGAGGAGATTCGTAAGGCCGTGCCATCAGGACCGTACCGACTCGCGGGTTGGTCTCTCGGCGGCGTGATCGCGCATGCCATGGCGGTCCGGCTTCAGGCTGCCGGGGAGAAGGTCGAGCTGTTGTGCATGATGGACAGCTTCACCGGTACGGCGGCAGAGACCTCCGGGTCTGTCGAGGTTTCGATGAAGGATCTGCTCGCAGGCTTCGCGCCGGAAGACATGGAACTCGGTGACGGGGGTGGGTTCGATCCCGATATCTTCGCGGCCGAGTTGGCGGATCGTGTGGGGATGGAGCCCGACCGTGTCGCGCACGTGGTCGATCGGTTGATGAAGACGGCCGAGCGCAACAGTCGACTGATGTACGAGTACGAACCCGGACAGTATGCAGGTGACCTTCTGTATTTCACGGCAGCGGCCGACGACCCGGCCGGAGGGCGTGGAGTCGCAGGATGGCGCCACGCAGTCACGGGAGAGATACACGAACATGCGGTACCTGTGACGCACTGGCAGATGACCTCGCAAGAAGCACTCGCAGTGATCGGTCCGATTCTGCGACGAGCTCTCGAGGGCAGCGACGAGGGGTGAGAGTGAAACGCTCGACGTGTTCGCACACGACCGTGCGTGCTGATGTGACCTGACGCATGTGAGGTGGGGCTGGACTGTCGGGTCGCGTCCTTCGGTGAGGTGTGGATCGCTCACCCTGTCCGGTGGTGCGACCGCGTCGGTATCGCAGAGCAGTTGCCGACACCGACAGCAATTCCGGGTCCGGCGCAGACGCGATAGCACGACCTTCCGTGCTCCCAGCAGTGGACCAGGGCGGTGTGTGCTCGGGGTTGTGGATCGGCACAGGCAGTACTCGTCCTGCTCCGACTCAACCCCAAATGTACGATTCGGCTGTGTCTGTGTCTGTGTCGGGGGATGCGACCGCGTTGGTATCGGATGGCAGTGAGGTGAGCTATGGAGAATTTGCGTCCAGGGTGAATCAGCTTGCCCGTCACCTGATTTCGGTGGGTGTGGGGCCGGAGTCGCGGGTGGCGGTGGCGATGCGCCGCAGTGTGGATCTGGTGGTGGCGGTGCATGCGGTGCTTGCTGCCGGTGGTGCTTATGTGCCGGTGGATCCGGATCATCCGGTGGAGCGGACGGGTCATGTGCTGGCGTCGTCGGGGCCGGTGCTGGTGTTGTCGACCTCGCGGGACGGCTTCGGTGGGGCGGGTTCGGTTCCGGTGGTCTTCGTCGACGAGGTGGATCTGTCGTCGGTGTCGGATGCTCCGGTGACCGATGCGGATCGTCTCGGGGTGTTGCGTCCGGAGAATACGGCGTATGTGATCTATACGTCGGGGTCGACGGGTCGGCCGAAGGGTGTGGCGGTCGAGCATCGCTCGGTGGTCAACCAGTTGCTGTGGATGCAGGAGCGGTTCGTCCTCGGTGTCGACGATGTGGTCTTGCTCAAGACGCCGTTCACCTTCGATGCGTCGGTGTGGGAGTTGCTGCTGCCGTTGCAGGCCGGTGCCCGGTTGGTGGTTGCCGAGCCCGATGGTCATCGTGATCCGGCGTATCTGGCGCGGGTGATCGACGAGCAGCAGGTCACGGCGGTGCAGTTCGTGCCGTCGGTGCTCGAGGCGGTACTCGACCAGTGGTCGTCCGGAATGTGGACCTCCCTGAGGGCACTGTTCACCGGGGGTGAAGAACTCTCCACCAGCACAGCACTTCGTGCGCGGCAGACATGCTCGGCTCAGGTGCACAATCTCTACGGTCCGACCGAGGCGACGATCCAGGCGACCTCGTTCACCTGTCTCGATTCGCCGGATGGCCGGGTGGTGCCGATCGGCACGCCGGTGCGGAACACTCGCGTGCTCGTGCTCGATGCTCGATTGCGACCGGTACCGGTCGGTGTGACAGGGGAGCTGTACCTGTCGGGTGTCCAGTTGGCCCGGGGTTACCACGCTCGGCCGGATCTGACGGCAGAGCGGTTCGTCGCCGACCCCTTCGGTTCCGGCGAGCGCATGTATCGCACGGGTGATCTGGGGCGGTGGAACGACTCCGGTGAGCTGGAATATCTCGGGCGTACGGACTCCCAGGTGAAGTTCCGGGGCCAGCGCATCGAGTTGGGAGAGATCGAAACCGTTCTCGGTACGGTTGCCGGAGTAGCACGTGCGGTTGTCACGGTCTACCGAGGCGCGCGGGGTGACAGCCTGATCGGGTATGTCGTGCCGTGCACTGGTGTCGAGGTCGAGCCGGCGGAGGTCATCGCTACAGTTCGGGCACTGCTCCCCACTTACATGGTGCCGTCCCGAGTGGTGGTGCTCGACGAACTTCCCCTCAATGCATCAGGCAAGCTGGATCGTAGGGCGTTGCCCGAGCCGATCTACGAGACCGACTCGTACCGCGCTCCCGTGACCGAGAAGGAGAAGGCTGTCGCAGCGGTCTTCCGTGAGGTACTCGGTGTGGAGCGGGTCGGACGGGACGACAACTTCTTCACTCTGGGTGGCAACTCACTGTCGGCGACTCGGATCGTGTCGGGTCTCGCGGCCCGTGGATGGCCGATGAAGCTTCGGTGGATGTTCGTCGACCCGACTCCTGCAGGGCTTGCAGCACAGGTGGACGGCGCGGGCGCTGCGTCGAACACGGGTACCGAGGTTCTGCTCCCGATCCGAACGACCGGGTCCGGTAGACCGTTGTTCTGCGTGCATCCGATCATGGGTCTTGCGTGGTGCTACGCGGGCCTGACCCGATACGTCGAGGACCGGCCGTTGTACGGGCTGCAGACCCCGGCGTTGACGGAGCCCGACTTCGAACCCCGCTCACTTCGGGAAATCGCGAGCAGGTACGTGACCGAGATTCGCGGAGTCGCCCCGGAAGGTCCCTACGATCTTCTCGGCTGGTCTCTCGGTGGGGCGCTCGCCCACGAGATCGGCGTGCAGTTGCAGGAGGTCGGTGCAGAGGTCGCGACTCTGGTCATGATCGACAGCTACAGAAACGCCGCGGCGGCCACAGTCGAGGGGCTCGATGCACTGACTGCTCCCGAGCTCCTCGGAGGTATCGGGATCGATCCGGAGGCTGTCGACACGCGAGGGAAGGAATCCGCCGCAATAGTCGACGTAGTCGCGCGAGCCTACAGTGTGTCCCCCGAGGACGCGGGTGCTCTCGTGGCAAAGTTGTTGAGCAACGCCAACCGCGATATGTCCTTGGCCGAATCGAACGAACCGGGTGTCTTCCACGGCGACGTCCACTTCGTCACCGCCGGTGCCGACGATCCGACCGGACAGCGCGCCGTATCGAGTTGGGATTCCTACATCGTGGGGCGGGTGAACAATATCGTCGTTCCCGAGACGCATTGGCACATGATGTCGCCCGAGGTGTTCTCGGTGGTCCGCGACGTTCTCGACCATGAGCGGCGTTTCATGGAGGTGAGACCGGAATCGCCGGTGGGGTAACGTGACCGAACCGGTAGCCGATACCGGTATGGCAATCAAGGCT
Source organism: Rhodococcus sp. NPDC047139 (assembly GCF_040643435.1). Taxonomy (NCBI): domain Bacteria; kingdom Bacillati; phylum Actinomycetota; class Actinomycetes; order Mycobacteriales; family Nocardiaceae; genus Rhodococcus; species Rhodococcus sp. NPDC047139. Next base: position 193,450 of record NZ_JBEYUH010000009.1, on the reverse strand, counting down.
TCACCGAGTGACGTTCGATTGCACGAAGGTGCCGACAGCAAAGGTGTATGAACAGATGGTGCGTGCAAGGAGACCTGCCCGTCTAGCGCGGCGAATCGGGGGTGTTCTACTCGGCGCAACTCTCGCGACGGTTCCGTTCACGGGCGTCGCTGCAGCCGACCCCATCACTGACGGCACGGCGGCCATCCCTGCCGTCACCTCGCCGAACGGTTCGAAGATCACGCGACTTCGGCCGTTGAACGAGCACGAGGTAATCGTCTACGTCTACTCCGCGTCGATGGACAGGGAAGTGCAGCTCGACGTGTGGCGCCCGCGCGACACGAGTGAGCCTCGCTCGACCTTGTACCTGCTCAATGGTGCCGGCGGCGGTGAGGACAGCGCCACGTGGCGTTACCGCACCGATGCTCGCGACTTCTTCGCGGACAAGAACATCAACGTGGTGTCGCCGATCGGTGGACGGTGGAGCTACTACACCGACTGGGCGAAAGAGGATCCCGAACTCGGTGTCAACAAGTGGACGACCTTCATGACGGAGGAGATCCCGCCGCTGATCGACGAACTTCTCGGTACGAACGGCATCAATGCCATCGCCGGTTTGTCCTCGTCCGGTACCTCGGTGTTCCAGATGCCGATCGCCGCACCGGGCCTCTACCGCGGGGTGGCGGCCTACAGCGGCTGTGCCCAGACCTCGGATCCGATCGGTCAGCAGTTCGTGAAGCTGACCGTCGAGACCTGGGGTGGTGGCGATACCACCAACATGTGGGGCCCGCCGGACGATCCCGCCTGGGTCGAGAACGACCCCTACGTCAATGCCGAGGGACTCCGAGGCCTCGACCTCTACATTTCCAACGGAAGCGGCTTGCCCGGACCGCACGACACCCTCGACGGTCCCGGTATCGACGGGAATGTCGAAGTGCTCGCCAACCAGGTGGTCGTCGGTGGTGTGATCGAAGCCGCGACGAACTACTGCACGCACAATCTGAAGAATCGCCTCGACGATCTCGGCATCCCCGCGACATACAACTTCCGTGACTCCGGCTCGCACTCGTGGGGCTACTGGCAGGACGACCTGAAGGACTCGTGGCCCGTGCTGTCGAAGGCTCTCGACCCCGCTGGAGAGTAAGTCGCATCACGTGTGATCGAGCGTCCACCGCGCCCGAATTCGAAGGGCCCGCTTCGGCGGGCCCTTCGTTGTTTCTCCGAATCGGCAGTGCGGACAAAACTCGTAAAACGAGCAGGATAATTGTGGCATGCACCACACCATTTCTCGGTGATGATGCACCGCTCGCCCGCGCATGTTTGCCTTATTGCATGTCGGGATCGCGTTTGTCTGTAATCGTGCCGGTTTACAACGAAGAAGAATATATCGGCGCTTGTCTGGAATCGCTGATACGTCAGCGGCAGGGTATCCACGAAATTATCGTCGTAGACAATAATTCGACGGATTCCACCACCGAGATCGTCCGTGCATACGCCGAAAAGTATCCCCTCGTGCGGGTGATATCAGAGGAGAAGCCCGGGGTGGTGCACGCGCGGAACCGCGGTTTCGACGAGGCTACCGGCGACATCCTCGGAAGAATCGACGCCGACACTCGGGTCACGAGGACGTGGGTGCGCGACGTTCTGGACTATTTCGGTCGCGGAGATACCGAGCGCGTGGGTGGAGTCACCGGGCTCAACGATTCGTACGACTCGCCCTACCGGAAGCTCAAGCGCTGGTCGGTGGACTGGCAGGTCGCCCACGGGATGCTGGGAGGCGAGCGCCGTCTGGCCAACATGCACGGCGCGAACATGGCGATCCGGTCCGAGGCATGGAAGCAGGTGCGTGACCAGGTCTGCGTCGATCCTGGCGTCCACGAAGACTTCGATCTCGGAATATGCCTCGCCAAGGCCGGCTACGAGATCGCCCAACTCGACCAGATGCGTGTGGAGGTCTCGCCGCGGCGTGCATACACCTCGCCGATCCGCTTCGTGACCTATGTACGGGCGACTCTCGAGACCGGCCGCGTGCACGGCATCGAAGGTGCCCGAATCCGTCTCGCAGCGCTCTCGCACTGGTTCGGGCACGTTGCGGTGTGGCTTGCCTACCGGCCGTACGACCCCACCAGGAAGCGCTTCTCGCTCAGGCGCGCATTCTTCGGTGGCTCCGGGAGGGCGCTGCCCGTCCGTTGATCGCCGTATGGGCAGCGCCGGTCAGCCCTGCGCTGCCCTGCGGTATCCGCGAACAGCGGGCCAGGCGAAGAGGGCCACCATGCCGACCGACCACGCAACCGTCTTCAGGAACGGCTCGGCGACCGGACCGCCCATCGCCAGCGCCCGCATGGTGTCGATCGCGCAGGACATCGGCTGGTTCGCCACGACGGGTTGCAGCCAGCTCGGATACGCCATGACCGGCACGAATCCCGAGTTGAAGAACATGAGCAGGGTGCACAGGATCGAGACGATCTCGACCAGGGGAGTGCGTCCCGGCAGGGTTGCGAGCGCGGTCACCATCAGGGAGAAACCCAGGCCGAAGACGAGCGGAACCACGAGGATCAACAATGTGGGCCCCGCCCCCTGCGTGAACCGGAAACCCATCGCGATACCGGCGGCGAAGATCACGAGCGAGGTGACGAATACACGCACCATGTCCGCCATCAAGCGGCCCACCAGTCCGGACGAACGATGGACGGGCAAGGTGTGGAACCGGCTCAGCAGTCCGGAATCACGTTCGGTGCGCAGTCCCACCGCGCTCACTACCGAGCCGAACATCGCGCCGACCAGCACGATCATGGGGACTGTGCCGAAAATCGACGGATATCCCGTCGCAGCGGTGATGCTGTCTCCGAGCACGATGCGGAACATGACGAGTGTCAGCGCGGGATAGACGAGTGCTTGGATCACCGTGGCGGGATCGCGAGCCCACCGCAGCAGCAACCGCCCGCACTGGAGGCGGCTGTGCTCCCACAGGGCACCGAGAGAGCTCTCGCTGCGGACCCGATCCGGCGCCGGATAGGCGAAGATGCGGTCCGGACTGCGTGGCGACTCGACGGTCTCGCTCATCGCCTCACTCCCGTCTCGTCGCGGCCCACACGGCGCCCGGAATGCAGATCACGGCCAGACCGATCATCCAGAACAGGCTCGGTCGGAAAACTTCCCAGGTCACACCGTCCTGGGCCATGTCGCGCATCGCGAACGAAAACTGTGAGATCGGCTGGTTGCGGACGAACGGTCTGATCCACTCGGGGAATCCCTCCTCCGGGACGAAGCCGCACGACAACATCCCGAGGATCAGCTGCGGCAGGGTCAATGCCTGCGCGGTCGCTTCGGGACTTCGGGAAAGACATCCGATCGCGTCGGCGCCGAGGCACAGCAGCAGGCTGATGATCAGCGCGGTCGCACAGAACAACACTGCCTGCCCGAGGCCGGCGGAGAACCGGAAGCCGATCAGATACCCGAAGCCGATCGCGGTCGTCAGAGAGATGACCGACCGCACCATGCTGGCGGCCATCCGGGACGCCAGAGGCACTGCCGCGGCCACCGGCATCGTCTGCAGCCGCGAGGTCAGACCGGTCGTGGCTTCCTGAGCAGCCATCTGAGCAGCGGAGATGGCCGCGAACGCCATCGACTGCAGCACGATGATCGGCATCAGGAACTGGGCGTAATCGATGCCTTGGAGTTGCATCACGAACTTGAGCGGAAGATAGAAACTCAGTCCGAAGACGAACGGAGCCAGTACTGCGACGAACAGCTCGCCGTACCGCGCCATCGTGCGTAACGAGCGGGTCGTGAGTACCCACCACTGGGGCACGGCCGACGGATTCGTCCGGCGATGCAGACCCTGATATCCGTTCCGGGCATCGCCCTGCAACGAGGCGGGATCGGATGGGCCCTGCAGCTGCTCGCCCGCCCGAGCGGTCACGGTCGCTCTCCCGCCCCGACCACGTGAGTACGATCCTCGTCCGGTGGCAGGCCGGTGTCGTCCTCTTGCGGTAAGGGCGACGCCGCGTGCCCGGTGATACGCAGGAAGACGTCGTCGAGCGACGGGCGTCGCAGCCCGATATCGGCAAGTTCCACTCCAGCGGGTTCGAGGCGTCTCAACACCTCGGTCAGGGTCGCTGCACCGTCGGCTGCAGGAATCGAGATTCGTTCGGCCTCGGGATGCAGGGCGAGGCGCACATCCTCGGGCACCAGGTCGCCGAGCGCGTACACGATCGCCGGAACGGCTCGCGGCTCGACCGGCACGATCTCGCAGAAGCTTCCGCCGGCGGAAGCTTTCAACTGATTGGCGGTGCCCTCCGCGATCACGGTGCCCTTGTCGATGACGATGATGTTGTCGCTCAGGACGTCCGCTTCTTCCAGGTACTGCGTGGTCAGCAGCACTGTGATGCCCTGGCGTTTGAGCGACGCTACGAGCGACCAGACACCCTGCCGGCTGCGCGGGTCGAGACCGGTGGTCGGCTCGTCGAGGAAGACGACCTGGGGGCGGACCACCAGACCGCACGCGATGTCCACTCGCCTGCGCATTCCGCCGGAATAACCCTTGACCGGACGTCGCGCGGCGTCGACCAGGTCGAACTCCCGCAGCAGTTCGTCGGCTCGGAGCCGAGCCGACCGACTGTCCAGCCCCATGAGGCGACCGAACAGGATGAGGTTCTCGCGACCGGTGAGGGTGTCGTCCAGTGCGGCGAACTGACCGGTCATCATGATCGAGCGACGGACGGCGGCCGCATCGGCGACGACGTCGTAACCTGCGACCCGTGCGCGGCCGGAGGTCGGCCGCAGCAGTGTGGACAACACCTTGACCACCGTGGTCTTGCCGGCGCCGTTGGGGCCGAGGATGCCGAGGACGCGACCGGGTGGTGCGGAGAAGCTGATCCCGTCGAGAGCGCGCACGTCGCCGAACGACTTGTGGACGTCCTCCACGAGAACTGCATGGTCGTGATCGTTCACATCACACCCCGCCGTAGATCTCGGTCCCCGTCGGGGATGGGTAGGTCCGTCACCGTCGGAATCGTACCGGGGCGCGGCCTCCGGGGAGGGCTGGACGAAGACCTCGGGGACCTTTCCGGTGGGTCCGCTATCACCGGAAGATTGCATCGGCGTCGCAGCGAAGGGTGACATACAGCACATATCCCGCGCCGGGGCGGGCGCGCGGGCCGGATCGTGGTTGGGTGAGCCGCGTGACCAACGGAGTATCCCGTCGACGGCTGCTGGGAGGTGCCGCGGGCGGATTTCTCGCGTGGGGAGCGTCGGCGGGGAGTGCTCGCGCCACTCCGCCGCGCCGACTTCCCGCCGCCGATACCGTCGAGACGGTCGATCCGGCCAGGATGAGTGCGGTCGAGGCAGCAGCTCTCTTGCACGCGGGCGAAATGCACCCCCGTGAACTCCTGGACGCGTGCCTGGCCCGCACGCGTGCACACGACGGCGCGATCGGCGCGTGGATCCGGCTGTACCCCGAGGTGGCCTACACGGCTGCGGATGCAGCGGGGGAGCGGCTCGCTCGCGCGCGGCGAGAGCAGGCTGCGGCGCCACTGGTGTGCGGCCTGCCCGTCGCTGTCAAGGACATCTTCGCAGTCTCGGGACTCCCGCTCACCGCCTCCAGTCGTGTCCTCGAGGGAAACATCGCGTCCGGACACTCGGGTGCGTGGCGTCGCTTGGAAGATGCCGGAGCGGTACTCATGGGCCATGCGCACACCGACGAATTCGCGATCGGTGTTGCGACCCCGCAGGTGGGTAACCCGTGGAACACCGACATGTCTCCCGGGGGATCGTCCGGCGGAAGTGCGGCGGTGCTCGCTGCGCGGTTCGCGCCCCTCGCGCTGGGCAGTGACACCGGGGGGTCGGTGCGGTTTCCGGCGAGCGCCTGTGGAATCTCGTCGATCAAGCCGACCTACGGCCGCATCACCTCGCACGGAATGATCCCCCTGACGTGGACGCGTGACCACGTCGGGCCCATGGGGCGAAGTCTTGCGGATGCCGCCCTGATGATGACCACCCTTGCCGGAGCGGATCCGGCCGATCCGATCACGGCGCTCGGACCCGCCGTTCCGGCAGCGGGTTATCCGTTGACGGCGGGCAGGGGAGCGAAACCGCTTGCAGGAGTGCGGATCGGACTTCCGGTGAACACCGACCCCGCCCCTCCCGAAGCGGTGCAGCGAGTGGTCGACGAGACGGCGCGGCTCCTCGAATCGCTCGGTGCGGTCACCGTGCCGGTGACGATGCCTTCCCTGCCCGAATCGCTCGTGACCGGCGATCAGGTCGAGATGGGTTCGTACCACCAGCAATTCACCGACCGGCTCGGCTTGTACCGCCCGGAGAACGCGGTGGTCGCAGGTGTCGCCGTGGCCTCGCTCGTCCTTCCGGCGGGCGACTACTTCGCTCTCGAGCGCGACCGTCTGCGGTATCAGAGCGAGTACAACCGGATGTTCGTCGACCAGGATCTCGACGCGATCATGCTGCCCGGCGCGGCCGTCGACGGCGCGCGGCGCCAGGAGTTCCTCGGCATCAGTGTCACGGCCGGTGTCACGGGCGATGTGCGCTGGGCGAATTACTCGGGTGCTCCGGTGGTGACCCTGCCCGCCGGCTATTCCGCCGAGACGGGGATGCCGGTGGGTGTGCAACTGGGAGCGCGTCCCTGGCAGGACGAACAGCTCATCGAGATCGGACTCGAACTGCAGGAAGTGCTGCCGGTATGGCGCGACGAGCCGCAACTCGTCGCGGCCGCAGCGCGTACTCCGGAAGTCGGACGGGTGCCCCCCGGACCCGGCCCCGACCCGACGAATACGATTGGGGCGGCTGCGCCGGTCCGGACACCGCCGATGAACCCCATCGGTTAGGCCGGTCCGAGCGTCGCGTCCCCCCGAGGCGCAGATCACGCATCGCCGCGAGTTGAACTCTCGCACGTGCTCCTGCATACTGGTCGGGTTGCCTTGACCGGGCCATGGATGTTTCGCGGCTCGGACGGGAAAGACGTGACAGTCGCGGATCGAGCCTCACGGCCTGGTCGCGGCCACATGCAGGACGGAAGCAGTACCCCGGTGCGCTCGTACGAGTGCAGCCGGTCCCGTTCCTTGCGGTGTCGTAGCTTTCGAGCTTCGGCGCCGGGGAATGAGCGGCGGGCCGACACGCCCGACCGCGTGGACCGGAGAACAATGACAGATGAACAGCGGCAAGCGGATCGGATACGTCCGGCTCGCAATGTGTACGAGTGCTGTTCTCGGTCGCCGTTCCTTGGGGAACTGTGCAGACGAGGTGGTTTCCGGTTCGGCCGGGAATCACGAAACGCGGCAAGAAAAGGACACTAAGCGTGGCGGGACAGAAGATCCGCATCAGGCTCAAGGCCTATGACCACGAGGCGATCGACGCATCTGCGCGCAAGATCGTCGAGACGGTTACCCGTACGGGTGCCCGCGTGGTCGGCCCGGTGCCGTTGCCCACCGAAAAGAACGTGTACTGCGTCATCCGCTCGCCGCACAAGTACAAGGACTCGCGCGAGCACTTCGAGATGCGGACGCACAAGCGGCTCATCGACATCCTCGACCCGACGCCGAAGACCGTCGACGCGCTCATGCGCATCGATCTTCCGGCGAGCGTCGACGTCAACATTCAGTGACATTCGAGTACAGCGAGCTTGTGAAAGACGCAGCGGAGACAACACATGACTAACCAGATCAAGGGAATCCTGGGCACCAAGCTCGGCATGACCCAGGTCTTCGACGAGAACAACCGGGTCGTTCCGGTGACGGTCGTCAAGGCCGGACCGAACGTGGTCACGCAGATCCGCACCGAGGAGCGCGACGGTTACAACGCCGTGCAGCTCGCCTACGGTGCCATCGCGCCGCGCAAGGTCAACAAGCCGGTTCGCGGCCAGTTCGACAAGGCCGGCGTCACGCCGCGCCGCCACCTGGTCGAGCTCCGGGTCGAGAACACCTCGGAGTACGAGGTCGGCCAGGAACTCACCGCAGAGGTCTTCGAGGACGGCGCCTACGTCGACGTCACCGGCACCTCCAAGGGCAAGGGCTTCGCCGGCACCATGAAGCGCCACGGCTTCGCCGGCCAGGGTGCGTCGCACGGTACGCAGGCTGTGCACCGTCGTCCGGGCTCCATCGGTGGTTGCGCCACCCCGGGTCGCGTGTTCAAGGGCACGCGCATGTCCGGCCGCATGGGCTCCGACCGCATCACGACGCAGAACCTCTCGGTCCACAAGGTGGATGCCGAGAACGGTCTGCTGCTGATCAAGGGCGCGATCCCGGGTCGCAAGGGCGGCCTCGTGATCGTCAAGACCGCAGTGAAGGGTGGTGCACGGGCATGACCAGCACCGAGACCGCAACCAAGCTGACGCTGGACGTCAAGGCCCCCGGTGGCCAGACCTCCGGCTCCGTCGATCTCCCTGCCGAGATCTTCGACGCTCCCGCGAACATCGCGCTGCTGCACCAGGTCGTCACCGCGCAGCTCGCTGCCGCTCGCCAGGGAACGCACTCCACCAAGACCCGCGGCGAGGTCCGCGGCGGTGGCAAGAAGCCGTACCGCCAGAAGGGCACCGGCCGCGCACGTCAGGGCTCGACCCGTGCGCCGCAGTTCGCCGGCGGTGGCACCGTCCACGGCCCGCAGCCGCGCGACTACAGCCAGCGCACCCCCAAGAAGATGAAGGCAGCCGCCCTGCGCGGTGCCCTCTCCGACCGGGCGCGCAACGAGCGCATCCACGTGATCACCGAAGTCGTTTCGGGTCAGGTCCCGTCGACCAAGGGTGCTCGTACCTTCCTCGCCGAGCTGACGGATCGCAAGAACGTGCTGCTCGTCGTCGGTCGTGCGGATATCGCAGCGTGGAAGTCGGTGCAGAACCTGCCGAACGTCCACGTGCTCGCGCCGGATCAGCTGAACACCTACGACGTGCTCTACAGCGATGACGTCGTGTTCAGCGTCGAGGCGCTCAACACGTTCATCCACGGGCCGGCCGAGTCCGGCCAGGAAGTGAAGGAGGAGAGCAAGTGAGCACGATCGCCGATCCTCGCGACATCCTGCTGGCTCCCGTCGTCTCCGAGAAGTCCTACGGGCTGATGGAAGAGGGCACCTACACCTTCCTGGTGCACCCGGACTCGAACAAGACGCAGATCAAGATTGCCGTCGAGAAGGTCTTCGGCGTCAAGGTGAGCAGCGTCAACACCGCCAACCGTCAGGGCAAGCGCAAGCGGACCCGGTTCGGTTACGGCAAGCGCAAGGACACCAAGCGCGCGCTCGTGACCCTCGCGGCCGACAGCAAGCCCATCGAGATCTTCGGAGGCCCGGTCGCGTAGCGATCGGAACTCTCGAGAGATAGAGGACGAGAAGACTCATGGCAATCCGTAAGTACAAGCCGACTACGCCGGGCCGTCGTGGCGCCAGCGTCTCGGACTTCGCCGAGATCACTCGGTCGACGCCCGAGAAGTCGCTGATCCGCCCGCTGCACGGTCGCGGTGGACGTAACGCGCACGGCCGCATCACCACCCGTCACAAGGGTGGCGGACACAAGCGCGCCTACCGCCTCATCGACTTCCGTCGTAACGACAAGGACGGCGTGCCGGCCAAGGTCGCTCACATCGAGTACGACCCCAACCGCACCGCGCGCATCGCGCTGCTCCACTACGTGGACGGCGAGAAGCGCTACATCATCGCCCCCAAGGGTCTCGTGCAGGGTGCCCCGGTGGAGTCGGGCCCCAACGCCGACATCAAGCCCGGCAACAACCTGCCGCTGCGCAACATCCCGACGGGTACCACCATCCACGCGGTCGAGCTGCGTCCGGGTGGCGGCGCCAAGATGGCCCGCTCCGCCGGCGCGAGCATCCAGCTCCTCGGTAAGGAAGGCACCTACGCCACGCTGCGCATGCCCTCCGGTGAGATCCGTCGCGTCGACGTGCGCTGCCGCGCAACCGTCGGCGAGGTCGGCAACGCCGAGCAGTCGAACATCAACTGGGGCAAGGCCGGCCGTATGCGCTGGAAGGGCAAGCGCCCGACTGTCCGTGGTGTCGTCATGAACCCGGTCGACCACCCGCACGGCGGTGGTGAGGGCAAGACCTCGGGTGGTCGCCACCCGGTCAGCCCGTGGGGCAAGCCCGAGGGCCGCACCCGCAAGAACAAGGCGTCCGACAAGCTCATCGTCCGTCGTCGCCGCACCGGCAAGAAGCGCTAGTCAAGGAGGGAGTTAGAGAATGCCACGCAGCCTCAAGAAGGGCCCGTTCGTCGACGACCACCTCCTGGCGAAGGTGGACACGCAGAACGAGAAGGGCACCAAGCAGGTCATCAAGACCTGGTCGCGCCGTTCCACGATCCTGCCCGACTTCATCGGTCACACGTTCGCTGTCCACGATGGACGCAAGCACGTGCCGGTGTTCGTCTCGGAGTCCATGGTCGGTCACAAGCTCGGTGAGTTCGCGCCGACCCGTACGTTCAAGGGCCACATCAAGGACGACCGGAAGAGCAAGCGTCGATGAGCACTGAAACCACCACCAACAGCGCTCGGGCTGTTGCGCGCCACGTGCGCGTGACCCCGATGAAGGCGCGCCGCGTCGTCGACATCGTTCGCGGTAAGTCCGTCGAGGAGGCCCTGGCCATCCTCAAGTTCGCGCCGCAGGCCGCGGCCGAGCCGGTCGCCAAGGTGATCGCGAGCGCCGCAGCGAACGCGCAGAACAACTACAACCTCGACCCCAGCACGCTCGTCGTCGCGACTGCGTACGTGGACGAGGGTGCGACCCTGAAGCGGTTCCAGCCGCGTGCCCAGGGCCGTGCGTTCCGCATCCGCAAGCGGTCGAGCCACATCACCGTGATCGTGGAAAGTGTCGAGTCCCGGTCGACTTCGACTCGCAACCGCCGGAAGGGAGCTCAGTAGTGGGCCAGAAGATCAACCCGCACGGCTTCCGTCTGGGCATTACCACCGACTGGAAGTCTCGTTGGTACGCGGACAAGCAGTACGCGGATTATGTCAAGGAAGACGTCGCGATCCGTAAGTTCCTGGCCACCGGCCTCGAGCGCGCCGGCATCGCGAAGGTCGAGATCGAGCGCACCCGCGACCGCGTGCGTGTGGACATCCACACCGCTCGTCCGGGCATCGTCATCGGACGCCGTGGCGCCGAGGCCGATCGCATCCGCGCCGAGCTCGAGAAGCTGACCGGTAAGCAGGTCCAGCTGAACATCCTCGAGGTCAAGAACGCCGAGTCCGAGGCACAGCTCGTCGCGCAGGGCGTGGCCGAGCAGCTCTCGAACCGTGTCGCCTTCCGTCGTGCGATGCGCAAGGCCATCCAGTCGGCCATGCGTCAGCCGAACGTCAAGGGCATCCGCGTGCAGTGCTCGGGCCGCCTCGGTGGCGCCGAGATGTCGCGTTCGGAGTTCTACCGCGAGGGTCGCGTTCCGCTGCACACGCTGCGTGCGGACATCGACTACGGTCTCTACGAGGCACGGACCACCTTCGGCCGCATCGGCGTGAAGGTCTGGATCTACAAGGGCGACATCGTCGGTGGCCGTCGTGAGCTCGCTGCTGCTGCAGCCGCTCCCGCCGACCGGCCGCGTCGTGAGCGTCCGAGCCGCCCGCGTCGTTCCGGCGCGTCGGGCACCACCGCGACGAGCACCGAGGCCGGCCGCGCCGCATCGAGCGACGCTCCTGCCTCGACCGAGAACAAGGAGGGCTGACGCAATGTTGATCCCCCGGCGGGTCAAACACCGCAAGCAGCACCATCCGAGCCGTACGGGTGCCGCCAAGGGCGGAACCCAGGTGGCCTTCGGTGACTACGGCATCCAGGCTCTCGAGCCGGCCTACATCACCAACCGGCAGATCGAGTCCGCTCGTATCGCCATGACCCGGCACATCAAGCGTGGCGGCAAGATCTGGATCAACATCTTCCCGGATCGTCCCCTCACCAAGAAGCCTGCCGAGACCCGCATGGGTTCCGGTAAGGGTTCGCCGGAGTGGTGGGTCGCGAACGTCAAGCCCGGTCGCGTGCTGTTCGAGATGAGCTACCCCAACGAGGAGATTGCGCGCGAGGCGCTGCGTCGCGCGATGCACAAGCTCCCCTGCAAGTGCCGCATCGTGACGAGGGAGGAGCAGTTCTGATGGCTACCGGTACCCCCGCCGCGGAACTCCGCGAGCTGAGCGACGAAGAGCTGACCGACAAGCTCCGCGAAGCCAAGGAAGAGCTGTTCAACCTCCGCTTCCAGATGGCTACCGGCCAGCTGGACAACAACCGTCGGCTTCGCGTCGTGCGCAACGAGATCGCCCGCATCTACACGGTGCTGCGCGAGCGCGAGCTCGGACTGGCCACCGGCCCGAACGCGGGTGACGTGGCATGAGTGAGGAAAAGACAGTGAGCAACCAGGAACAGCGCGCGAGCCGTAAGGTCCGCATCGGTTACGTCGTCTCGGACAAGATGGAGAAGACCATCGTCGTCGAGCTCGAGGACCGTGTGAAGCACCCGCTGTACGGCAAGATCATCCGCCGTACGACCAAGGTGAAGGCGCACGACGAGAACGGTCTTGCCGGCATCGGCGACCGCGTGCAGCTGATGGAGACCCGTCCGCTGTCCGCGTCGAAGCGCTGGCGTCTGGTCGAGGTCCTCGAGAAGGCCAAGTAGGCCTGCTCGTCCTCGACGACAGCGAGATCATGCAGCACCCCACCGCCCACACCACGGGTGGTGGGGTGCTGTGCGTCCGGTAGGTACTCCCCGCAGAGACGTCGCGACACGCCCGGTTCCGGGGTGGACGATGACATCACAATTCGCGAATTTGCCCTGCGTACGGTATATGGCCTACTCTGGACGGGTTGCTTACGGGACCCGTGTGTGATTCGCACGTGCGCCGTGAGCGGCCGACGACCGCGTACGTCCAGGTCGGAAATCTGACGTACACACCAATCCAGGTCAAGGAGAAGTAAGTGATCCAGCAGGAGTCGCGACTGCGCGTCGCCGACAACACGGGTGCCAAGGAGATCCTCTGCATCCGCGTTCTCGGTGGCTCGTCCCGTCGCTACGCCGGAATCGGTGACGTCATCGTCGCCACCGTCAAGGACGCGATCCCCGGCGGCAACGTCAAGCGCGGCGATGTCGTCAAGGCCGTGATCGTGCGCACCGCCAAGGAGCGCCGCCGGCCGGACGGCTCGTACATCAAGTTCGACGAGAACGCTGCCGTCATCATCAAGGGCGACAACGATCCTCGCGGCACCCGCATCTTCGGACCCGTCGGTCGCGAGCTCCGCGACAAGCGGTTCATGAAGATCGTCTCGCTCGCTCCGGAGGTGCTGTGATGAAGGTGCACAAGGGTGACACCGTGCTCGTCATCTCGGGCAAGGACAAGGGCGCCAAGGGCAAGGTTATCGCGGCCTACCCCGCGACCGGCAAGGTCCTCGTCGAGGGCGTGAACCGAATCAAGAAGCACACCGCGGTCTCGGCCAACGAGCGTGGTGCCTCGTCCGGAGGCATCGTCACGCAGGAGGCCCCGATCCACGTTTCCAACGTCGCGGTCATCGACTCGGACGGCAACCCCACCCGCGTGGGTTACCGCGTCGACGAGGAGACCGGCAAGCGCGTTCGGGTTTCCCGGAAGAACGGGAAGGACATCTGACATGACCAGCACCGAAACCAAGACCCAGCCGCGCCTCAAGGTGCGGTACCGCGAGGAGATCCGCGACGCGCTGAACGCGGAGTTCGACTACGCGAACGTCATGCAGATCCCCGGCGTCGTGAAGGTCGTCGTCAACATGGGCGTCGGCGACGCCGCCCGCGACGCGAAGCTCATCAACGGAGCCGTCAACGATCTCGCGCTCATCACCGGTCAGAAGCCGGAGATCCGCAAGGCCCGCAAGTCCATCGCACAGTTCAAGCTGCGCGAGGGCATGCCGATCGGTGCGCGCGTCACGCTGCGCGGCGACCGCATGTGGGAGTTCCTGGACCGTCTCGTGTCCATCGCGCTTCCCCGTATCCGGGACTTCCGCGGCCTCAACGGCAACCAGTTCGACGGCAACGGCAACTACACGTTCGGCCTGAACGAGCAGTCGATGTTCCACGAGATCGACGTGGACAAGATCGACCGCCCGCGCGGCATGGACATCACTGTCGTGACCACCGCTACCAACAACGAAGAAGGCCGTGCCCTGCTCAAGCACCTCGGCTTCCCGTTCAAGGAGAACTGAGCCCATGGCTAAGAAGGCACTGGTCAACAAGGCCAACAAGAAGCCGAAGTTCGCGGTTCGCGCCTACACCCGCTGCCAGCGTTGCGGGCGTCCGCACTCGGTCTTCCGCAAGTTCGGACTCTGCCGCATCTGCCTGCGCGAGATGGCGCACCGCGGAGAGCTTCCGGGAGTTCACAAGAGCTCCTGGTGACGTGATCGGTGGGCGGAGTACCGCGAAGGTCTCCGCCCACCGCCACGCTGTCATGGGTTCGTCGCCGCTCCGGCCGACGAACCCGCTATCGATACCGAGTTTCGATGTAGGCCCACGGCCGGATCGCTCCGGCGTTGCATGGGAACCGCACCGAGAAAGGTGAACAGGTCAGCCATGACCATGACCGACCCCATCGCAGACTTCTTGACGCGTCTGCGTAACGCCAACACGGCGTACCACGACGAGGTCAAGCTCCCGTCCTCGAAGATCAAGGTGAACATCGCCGAGATCCTCAAGCGCGAGGGCTACATCTCGGACTACCGCACCGAGGACGCCGAGGTGGGCAAGACCCTCATCGTCGATCTCAAGTACGGACCTTCCCGTGAGCGCAGCCTCGCCGGCGTGCGCCGCGTGTCGAAGCCCGGCCTGCGCGTGTACGCGAAATCCACCAACCTGCCCAAGGTCCTGGGCGGCCTCGGCGTGGCGATCATCTCCACGTCTTCCGGCCTGCTCACCGATCGCCAGGCGGCCAAGCAGGGAGTGGGCGGGGAAGTCCTCGCCTACGTCTGGTAAAGGGAGGCCACCACAATGTCGCGAATCGGAAAACTCCCCGTCGCAGTCCCCGCAGGCGTCGAGGTCACCATCGACGGCCAGGATGTCGCAGTCAAGGGCCCCAAGGGCAACCTGTCGCTGACGATCTCCGAGCCGATCGCCGTCGCCAAGGGCGAGGACGGCGCAATCAACGTCACGCGTCCGAACGACGAGCGTCGCAGCCGTGCGCTGCACGGTCTGTCGCGCACCCTCGTGCAGAACCTCATCGTCGGTGTGACCGAGGGTTACACCACCAAGATGGAGATCCACGGCGTCGGTTACCGCGTGGCTCTCAAGGGCAAGGACCTCGAGTTCTCGCTCGGCTACAGCCACCCCGTGCTGATCGAGGCGCCCGAGGGCATCACGTTCGCCGTCGAGAACCCCACGCGGTTCTCGATCTCGGGCATCGACAAGCAGAAGGTCGGCCAGATCGCGGCCAACATCCGCCGGCTGCGCAAGTCCGACCCGTACAAGGGCAAGGGCATCCGCTACGAGGGTGAACAGGTCCGTCGCAAGGTCGGAAAGACGGGTAAGTGATCATGAGCCAGACCGAGAACCAGAAGGCCAAGCGCATCCCGCGCGGCAAGGACGCCTCCACCACGCGTCGCCTTTCGAAGACGCGTCGTCACTTCCGCCTCCGCAAGAAGATCTCCGGCACCGCCGAGCGTCCCCGCCTCGTCGTCAACCGGTCGTCGCGCCACCTGCACGTGCAGCTGGTCGACGATCTGACCGGCACCACCCTCGCGGCAGCGTCGTCCGTCGAACCCGATGTGCGTGCTCTCGAGGGCGACAAGAAGGCTCGCGGCGCGAAGGTCGGTCAGCTGATCGCCGAGCGCGCGAAGGCTGCCGGAGTGGAAGCCGTGGTCTTCGACCGCGGTGGACACACCTACAGCGGACGCATCGCGGCCCTCGCGGACGCGGCTCGCGAAAGCGGGTTGAAGTTCTGATGACCATTTTCTCGAACGGAAGGAACGCCTGATGCCGGGACGTCAGCGGCGTGACGGCGGCAACGGCCCCGCCGGACAGAACCCCAACAGCGGTGACAACCGTGGCGGTCGTGACCGCCGCGACCGCGACTCGCGCGGCGGCAACGCTGCCGAGAAGTCGAACTACATCGAGCGTGTCGTCTCGATCAACCGTGTGTCGAAGGTCGTCAAGGGCGGCCGTCGCTTCAGCTTCACCGCTCTGGTGATCGTGGGCGACGGCAACGGCCTGGTCGGCGTCGGCTACGGCAAGGCCAAGGAAGTTCCCGCGGCCATCCAGAAGGGTGTCGAGGAAGCTCGCAAGAACTTCTTCCGCGTTCCGCTCATCGGCGGAACCATCACCCACCCCGTCCAGGGTGAGGCTGCAGCCGGTGTCGTCCTGCTGCGTCCGGCTTCTCCCGGTACCGGTGTCATCGCCGGTGGCGCTGTGCGCGCGGTGCTGGAGTGCGCGGGTGTCCACGACATCCTGTCGAAGTCGCTCGGCTCCGACAACGCCATCAATGTGGTGCACGCGACGGTTGCGGCCCTCAAGGGTCTGCAGCGTCCCGAGGAAGTCGCGGCTCGCCGCGGCCTCACCCTCGAGGAAGTTGCTCCGGCCGGCATGCTGCGCGCACGTGCACAGGCTGCTGGGAGCGTGAAGTAATGGCAGAGCTGAAGATCACCCAGATCAAGAGCACCATCGGGGCCAAGTCGAATCAGCGCGACAGCCTCCGGACCCTCGGCCTGCGGAAGATCCGCCAGTCCGTCGTCCGTGAGGACAATGCGCAGAACCGTGGCCTGATCAACGTGGTGCGTCACCTCGTCACCGTTGAGGAGGTCTGAGAATGACCATCAAGCTGCATCACCTGCGCCCGGCTCCGGGTGCGAAGACGGACAAGACCCGCGTCGGACGCGGTGAGGGTTCGAAGGGCAAGACCGCCGGCCGCGGTACGAAGGGCACGAAGGCACGCAAGAACGTGTCGCCGGCCTTCGAGGGTGGCCAGATGCCCATCCACATGCGTCTGCCGAAGCTCAAGGGCTTCAAGAACGCATTCCGTACCGAGTACCAGATCGTCAACGTCGGGGACATCGCTCGCGCGTTCCCCGAGGGCGGACAGATCGGTGTCGCGGACCTCGTGGCGAAGGGTCTGGTTCGCAAGAACCAGCTCGTCAAGGTCCTCGGCGAGGGCGAGCTGACGGTGGCCGTGCAGGTCACCGCCGACAAGTTCTCGTCCTCCGCTCAGGAGAAGATCGCTGCCGCCGGTGGCAGCGCGACCGTCCAGGCCTGACCTGTACTTTCGCGTGTGAGTCACGGCTGTCGAACGGCCGCGGTGCAGAAGCCTGCACCGCGGCCGTTCGCGCTTTCACAGCGGTGACATAGGCTACCGGGCTACCCCTGTTCACCGGGGCCACTGTTAGAGTTTCAGAGTTGTCTACCGTCCGACGGATCCGTCTCGATCCGTCGTCCCCGATCGGCCCGCCAGGAGGATCTTTGCTTTCCGCCTTCGTCTCGGCCCTCAGGACACCGGACCTGAGGCGGAAGATTCTCATCGCCCTCGGGCTCGTGGCGCTGTACCGCCTCGG
Organism: Rhodococcus sp. NPDC047139; assembly: GCF_040643435.1. Lineage (NCBI taxonomy): Bacteria > Bacillati > Actinomycetota > Actinomycetes > Mycobacteriales > Nocardiaceae > Rhodococcus > Rhodococcus sp. NPDC047139. Next base: position 175,992 of record NZ_JBEYUH010000009.1, on the reverse strand, counting down.
TGCAACCGTGCCGTCCCCGGGCGTCGACTACGGCAATGTTCAGGCCTGTGTGGATCAGCTGGCCGGAAGCGAGCAGGCCGGCATCTACTCGCTGATCAATTTGTTCTCCGGTGGTGCGCTGCTGCAACTATCGGTTTTCGCGATCGGCATCATGCCGTTCATCACCGCGAGCATCATCGTGCAGCTGCTCACCGTGGTGATCCCCAGATTCGAGGAACTGCGCAAGGAAGGCCAGTCCGGTCAGGCGAAGATGACGCAGTACACGCGTTATCTCGCCGTCGCCCTCGCCGTCCTGCAGGCCACCGGCATCGTTGCGCTCGCCGCCCGCGGTCAGTTGCTACAGGGCTGTTCCGAGCCGATCCTCGCCGACGACAGCATCTTCGCCATGGTCGTGATCGTGTTGGTGATGACAGCGGGCGCGGCCGTCGTGATGTGGTTCGGCGAACTCATCACCGAGCGCGGCGTCGGCAACGGCATGTCGCTGCTGATCTTCGCGGGCATCGCGGCCGCGCTGCCCACCGAGGGTCGCACGATCCTCGAGTCCCGCGGTGGTCTGGTCTTCGCGATCGTCTGTGTCGTGGCCCTGGTCCTGATCACGGGCGTGGTGTTCATCGAGCAGGGTCAGCGCCGGATTCCGGTGCAGTACGCCAAGCGCATGGTCGGCCGTCGCATGTACGGCGGGTCGTCGACCTATCTGCCGCTGAAGGTCAACCAGGCCGGCATCATCCCGGTCATCTTCGCGTCGTCGCTGCTGTACCTGCCGAACCTCATCGCGCAGCTGACCGGTGCCACGACGAACCCGGATCCGAGCTGGTGGCAGCGGATCATCAACGAGTACCTGGTCAACCCGAACAACCCGGTCTACATCGCGATCTACTTCGCCCTGATCGTGTTCTTCGTCTTCTTCTACGTCGCGATCACCTTCAATCCGGAGGAACGAGCGGACGAGATGAAGAAGTACGGCGGTTTCATCCCCGGTATCCGCCCGGGACGACCCACTGCGGAATACCTCAGCTTCGTGCTCAACCGCATCACGGTTCCGGGCTCGATCTACCTCGGTCTCATCGCGACGCTTCCGAACTTCTTCCTGTCCGGCAGCCAAACGGCTTCGAGCATCTTCGGTGGCGCCGCGGTTCTCATTCTCGTCAGTGTCGCGCTGGACACTGTCAAGCAGATCGAAAGTCAACTGATGCAGCGTAACTACGAAGGGTTCCTCAAGTGAGACTTGTACTGCTCGGTCCTCCCGGTGCCGGCAAGGGCACACAGGCCGCGATTCTGTCCGAGAAGCTCGGCGTTCCCGCGATCTCGACCGGCGACCTGTTCCGCGCGAACATCGGGCAGGGCACTCCGCTCGGCGTCGAGGCCAAGAAGTACATCGACGCGGGGGATCTGGTTCCCGCCGAGATCACGAACAACATGGTGCGCGAGCGCCTCGCCGAGCCGGACGCCGCCAACGGCTTCCTCCTCGACGGCTTCCCCCGCAGCGTGGAGCAGGCCAAGGAACTCGAGAACATCCTGCAGGACCTCGGTGTCGCCCTCGACGGCGTGCTGTCCTTCGTCATCGACGAGGACGTGGTCGTCGAACGGATGCTCGCTCGCGGTCGTGCAGACGACACCGAGGACGTGATTCGCAACCGCCTCCGGGTCTACCGTGAGGAGACGGCACCGCTTCTCGACTACTACTCCGATTCGATCATCACGGTCGACGCCATCGGTGAGGTCGAGGAGATCAACACGCGGGCGTTGTCCGCCCTCGGAAAGTAGACGGGTAGTTCGACATGGGTTTCGGGCGCAAGCGCTCAGTGGTCCCGTTCCGTACGTCGGGTGAACTCGACGCGATGGCGGCTGCGGGAGCCGTGGTCGGCGCCGCACTCGTCGCAGTGCGCGAGGCCGCGAAACCGGGCGTGAGCACCCTCGAACTCGACCAGGTGGCGGAATCGGTCATCCGCGATGCGGGGGCCGTTCCGTCCTTCCTGGGCTACCACGGTTTCACCGGCTCGATCTGTTCCTCGGTCAACGAGGTCGTCGTCCACGGCATACCGTCGGCCTCGGTGGTCCTCGCCGAAGGCGACCTCGTGTCCATCGACTGCGGCGCGATCCTCGACGGCTGGCACGGCGACTCGGCATGGACGTTCGGGATCGGGGAGTTGTCTCCTGCCGATATCGACCTGAGCGAGGCCACCCGCTTGTCGCTCGAAGCGGGGATCGCAGCGATGCTCCCGGGCAACCGCCTCACCGATGTGTCGCATGCGATCGAGCAGGGCACCCATGCCGCGGAGAAGTTGCACGGGCGGTCGTACGGAATCGTCGACGGCTACGGTGGGCACGCCATCGGGCGGGAGATGCACATGGATCCGTTCCTCCCCAACGAGGGAAAGCCGGGCAAGGGGCCGAAACTGGTCGTCGGATCGGTGCTGGCCATCGAGCCGATGCTCACCCTCGGCACCTATGAGACCGAGGTCCTGGGCGACGAATGGACGGTCGTGACCGTCGACGGCAGCCGCGCCGCGCACTGGGAGCACACCGTCGCGGTCACCGAGGACGGACCGCGGATCCTCACCCTCCGACCGGAGTGACGTTCCGGCTCACACCTCGACGAGGAGCGTGACCGGTCCGTCGTTGACCAGACTCACCTCCATGTGGGCCCCGAACTTCCCCGTCTCGACCGTCGCGCCGAGATCGCGCAGCGCATTCGCGAAGTCGTCGACGAGGGGTTCGGCGATCGCCCGCGGTGCGGCCGCCGACCACGAGGGACGCCGGCTCTTGCGGGTATCGGCCATGAGAGTGAACTGGCTGACGACCAGAATGGGGGCATCGACATCCGAGGCCGACTTTTCGTCCTCGAGGATGCGGAGGGTCCACACCTTCCGGGCGAGCGTCGCGGCCTTGCCGGCGTCGTCGTCGTGGGTGACACCGACGAGCACGAGGAGACCGTGACCGCCGTCGGGCGGGGCGATACGGGCCACCTCGGCTCCGTCGACCGCCACCGCCGCGGTGGTCACCCGCTGAATCAACGCCCGCACGTGACGTCCTCCTCTTCCATGCTTACTTCTTGTGTTCATTTGTCCTGGACGGGCAACTTCCCGTACCATTGATCGGTGGTGCGCGCTGCGCTCCGGTCGGTCCCGTGTCGAATTCCTGTCGAATGTCGGTTCGTGCCGGTCACGGAGTTGCCGAGCGTCACGGTAACGGATGCCGATGCAACCACAACGCCGAACAACGGATCGCGGAGGATATGGCTAAGAAAGACGGGGCAATCGAGGTCGAGGGCCGGGTTATCGAACCGCTGCCCAACGCGATGTTCCGCATCGAGTTGGAGAATGGGCACAAGGTTCTCGCCCATATCAGCGGCAAGATGCGTCAGCACTACATTCGTATCCTTCCCGAGGACCGCGTTGTCGTGGAGCTTTCTCCCTACGACCTCACGCGTGGACGCATCGTCTACCGCTACAAGTAACGAAACTTCCCCGGCCACACGGTCGGGGAGAATCATGTCGCCGGGCCCGGTCCTGCCGTGTCCGGCGGCGCACATACAGGAGATCGGACTTACGTGAAGGTTCAGCCTAGCGTCAAGAAGATCTGCGAGAAGTGCAAGGTGATCCGTCGTAACGGCCGGGTCATGGTGATCTGCGAGAACCTGCGCCACAAGCAGCGTCAGGGCTAGATCCACCTTCGTCTCGAAGATCTGCTTGGCAACAAGCACGAAGACCTTCCAGCACCAGTCGCGTGGTTACGATCCTCGACTCGTCGAGGAGCTGCGCGATCAACCCCCGGTTCGGAGGCCGGGGCCCCACTGTGTTTATCGACTCACACAGTTCTTCGACGCAGGGGACGGGCTGGGAGCAGACCTCCGCGCACCGAATAGGAATGCCACATGGCACGTCTCGCAGGTGTCGATCTTCCCCGCGAAAAGCGGATGGAGATCGCACTCACGTACATCTACGGCATCGGCCGTACCCGCTCCAAGGAGATCCTCGAGGCCACCGGCGTCAGCCCGGACCTGCGCAGCAAGGATCTGACGGACGAGGACCTCGCCAAGCTCCGCGAGTACATCGAGGAGAGCTACAAGGTCGAGGGTGACCTTCGTCGCGAGGTTCAGGCGGACATCCGCCGCAAGATCGAGATCGGCTGCTACCAGGGCCTGCGACACCGTCGTGGTCTGCCCGTGCGTGGACAGCGCACCAAGACCAACGCCCGCACCCGTAAGGGTCCGAAGCGCACCGTCGCAGGAAAGAAGAAGTAATGCCTCCCAAGTCACGTAGCACCGGTCCGAAGAAGACCCAGAAGGCACGGCGCAGGGACAAGAAGAACGTTCCGCACGGTGCCGCTCACATCAAGAGCACGTTCAACAACACCATCGTGTCGATCACGGACCCGCAGGGCAACGTGATCTCCTGGGCGTCCTCCGGCCACGTCGGCTTCAAGGGTTCGCGTAAGTCGACCCCCTTCGCCGCGCAGCTCGCCGCCGAGAACGCCGCCCGCAAGGCGCAGGAACACGGTGTCAAGAAGGTCGACGTCTTCGTCAAGGGCCCGGGCTCGGGCCGCGAGACGGCGATCCGCTCGCTCCAGGCCGCAGGCCTCGAGGTCGGCACCATCTCCGATGTCACCCCGCAGCCGCACAACGGTTGCCGTCCGCCCAAGCGGCGTCGCGTCTAACGGGAAAGGAAGGTAAAGAAGAATGGCTCGTTATACCGGTCCCGTTACCCGTAAGTCGCGTCGTCTCCGTGTCGACCTGGTCGGAGGCGATCAGGCCTTCGAGCGTCGCCCCTACCCGCCCGGCCAGCACGGCCGCGCGCGGATCAAGGAGAGCGAATACCTGCTCCAGCTGCAGGAGAAGCAGAAGGCCCGCTTCTCCTACGGCGTGATGGAGAAGCAGTTCCGCCGCTACTACGAAGAGGCCGCAAGCCGCCCCGGCAAGACCGGTGAGGTTCTGCTGACCATCCTCGAGTCGCGTCTGGACAACGTCGTCTACCGTGCCGGCCTCGCCCGCACGCGTCGTCAGGCTCGCCAGCTCGTGAGCCACGGCCACTTCCTGGTCAACGGCAAGAAGGTCGACATCCCCAGCTACCGCGTCTCGCAGTACGACATCATCGATGTCCGCGAGAAGTCGCTGAGCACGCTGCCCTTCCAGGTGGCGCGTGAGACCCAGGGCGAGCGCCCGATCCCGGGTTGGCTGCAGGTCGTCGGTCCGCGCATGCGGGTGCTGGTCCACCAGCTCCCCGAGCGCGCACAGATCGACATCCCGCTGCAGGAACAGCTGATCGTCGAGTACTACTCGAAGTAGGACACCACCTAGGTGTCGTGGTGTCCTCCGGTCCGTCCGGACGGGAGGACACCGCTCCATTCCACTAGGGCGTCATATGGCGGACGCCCACAAGGAGGCAACAGATGCTCATCTCTCAGCGACCCACACTGACCGAAGAGGTCATCGCTGAAAACCGCTCGAAGTTCGTCATCGAGCCGCTCGAGCCTGGCTTCGGGTACACCCTCGGCAACTCGCTTCGTCGCACCCTGCTCTCGTCGATTCCGGGTGCAGCTGTCACCAGCATCCGCATCGACGGCGTGCTCCACGAGTTCACCACGGTTCCCGGGGTGAAGGAGGATGTCACCGACATCATCCTGAACCTCAAGGGTCTCGTGGTCAGCTCCGAAGAGGACGAGCCGGTCACCATGTACGTCCGCAAGCAGGGACCGGGCACCGTCACGGCCGGCGACATCGTGCCCCCGGCCGGTGTCACCATCCACAACCCGGACCTGCACATCGCCACCCTGAACGACAAGGGCAAGCTGGAGATCGAACTCGTCGTCGAGCGCGGTCGCGGCTATGTTCCTGCCGTGCAGAACAAGGCGTCCGGCGCCGAGATCGGCCGTATCCCGGTCGACTCGATCTACTCGCCGGTGCTCAAGGTGACGTACAAGGTGGAAGCGACCCGCGTCGAGCAGCGCACCGACTTCGATCGGCTCATTCTCGACGTGGAGACCAAGAACTCGATCAGTGCGCGGGACGCGCTCGCCTCGGCGGGCAAGACCCTCGTGGAGCTCTTCGGTCTGGCTCGTGAGCTGAACGTCGAAGCAGAAGGCATCGAGATCGGTCCCTCGCCCGCCGAGGCCGACCACATCGCCTCCTTCGGACTTCCGATCGAGGACCTCGACCTCACCGTCCGGTCCTACAACTGCCTCAAGCGCGAGGGTGTTCACACCGTCGGCGAGCTCGTGGCACGCACGGAGTCCGACCTGCTCGACATCCGCAACTTCGGCCAGAAGTCCATCGACGAGGTCAAGGTCAAGCTGCACTCGCTCGGCCTGTCCCTCAAGGACAGCCCGGCTTCGTTCGACCCCAGCACCGTCGCCGGTTACGACGCCGCGACCGGTACCTGGAGCGACACCGAGGCCGGCTCCTTCGGTGACAACGACGGCAACGAGGACTACGCCGAGACCGAGCAGCTGTAGCAGCTCACGGTCCGTTACTAGGAGAAAATCATGCCCAAGCCCAAGAAGGGCGCCCGCTTCGGCGGATCGGCCTCGCATCAGAAGGCGATCATGGCCAACCTGGCCACCGCGCTCTTCGAGCACGGCCGCATCACCACTACCGAGGCCAAGGCCAAGGCCCTGCGCCCGTACGCCGAGAAGCTCGTCACGCACGCGAAGACCGGCACGCTCGCTTCGCGCCGTGAGGTGCTGAAGGTCATCCGCAACAAGGACATCGTCCACGCACTGTTCGCGGAGATCGGTCCCTCTTTCGAGGACCGCAACGGCGGCTACACCCGCATCATCAAGACGATGCCGCGTAAGGGCGACAATGCCCCCATGGCGATCATCGAGCTGGTGCGCGAGAAGACCGTCACCTCCGAGGCCGACCGCGCGCGTCGCGTCGCCGCCTCGCAGGCGCCTGCCGAGGAGAACGTGGTCGAGGCCGTCGAGGCCGAGGCCACCGACGCCGAGGTTGCGAACGCCGAGGCCGTCGTCGACGGTATCGAGGACAGCAACGCCACGGCTGCCGACGCACCCGAGGCGGACGAGGCCAAGAAGGACTAGTCCACTTGGTTTCGGCACCTGCTGAAGCTCACGAGCCCGCTGCCCCTTCCGGGGGCGGCGGGCTCGTGGCTTCTGACGAGACATCCTCCCGACTGCTTCCGGAAGACGACACCACACGCCTGCGTCTCGACATCGCGTACGACGGCACCGACTTCTCGGGCTGGGCACGGCAACCCGGCCGCCGCACCGTGTGCGGCGAGATCGAGGACAAACTTTCCGCGATCGTCCGAACTCCCGTCCTGCTGACCGTGGCCGGTCGCACCGACGCCGGTGTGCACGCGAGCGGGCAGGTTGCTCACGTGGACGTCCCGACCGCAGCGCTACCCGACGACCCGTCGCGTTGGGTCCGTCGTCTCGCGCGTTTCCTGCCGCGCGACGTGCGGGTCACCGGGATCACCGTTGCCCCCGACCATTTCGATGCGCGATTCTCCGCGGTGCGGCGTCATTACGAGTACCGGTTGACCACCGCCGTGTACGGCGCGGATCCGCTGCGTGCCCGCGACACCGTGGCGTGGCCGAAGGCCGTGGACCTCGATGCGATGCAACGAGCTTCGCGCTCGCTGCTCGGCCTCCACGACTTCGCGGCATTCTGCAAGCGACGTGAGGGTGCGACGACCGTGCGGGAACTGCAGCGCTTCGACTGGACATGTGAGGGGACCATCCTCACCGCGTACGTGAGTGCCGACGCCTTCTGCTGGTCGATGGTGCGCAGTCTCGTCGGTGCGGCGCTGGCGGTGGGGGAGGGCCGGCGCAGCGTCGACTGGATGACGGCGTTGCTCGACGAGCGCGAGCGCGCCGCCGCGGTCGCCGTCGCTCCGGCTCACGGCCTGTCGCTGGTAGGCGTGGACTATCCTCCGGACGAAGAGCTGGCCGCGCGCAACATCGCGACGCGGGAGATGCGCGGGCCGATCACGCCGGGCTGTTGCGGATGAAGGGGGCGAGCGTGCGCGCACGACGGTATTCACTGATCGGGGCGATCGGTGCACTGGCTTTGTCGTCGCTGATCGTGCCCGGCGCCCGGACGGCCCACGCCGACGAACCCCGGTCTCCCGCGCCCGTGGAGATCCGATCGCAGAGCGCGACTGTCGAAACGATCGAGAAGCACACGGACCGCGACTGGTCGATGTTCGTGTACTCCCCGTCGATGGAGCGCACGATCGAGGTGCAGGTCCTGCGACCCGCCGACACCGGTGCACCGCGTCCGGTCTTCTATCTGCTCAACGGAGCGGGTGGCGGGGAGGACAGGGCGAACTGGCGGGAACAGACGGACGTCGTCGAGTTCTTCGCCGATGAGAACGTCAACGTCGTCACCCCGATCGGTGGGGCGTTCAGCTACTACACCGACTGGCTCGAGGACGACCCCGCTCTCGGCCGCAACAAGTGGACGACCTTCCTCACCGAAGAGCTTCCCCCGGTGGTGGACGCGGTGCTCGGCGCGAGTGGCCGCAACGCGATTGCAGGGGTGTCGATGTCGGCGACCTCGGCCCTGGCACTCGCGCAGAGCGCGCCGGATCTGTATCAGGCAGTGGGCTCCTACAGTGGCTGCGCGGAGACGTCGACCCAAGAAGGTTCTCGCTACGCCGAGATCGTCGTCGGCCTCGGCGGAGGCGAGGTCGAGAACATGTGGGGGCCGGTCGGCGGCGAGTACTGGGATCGGCAGGATGTCGTGCGCAACGCCGAGAAGTTGCGTGGCAAGGCGGTGTACGTCTCGACGAGCGCCGGAGCGCCCGGCCCCTACGAGCTCGAGGCGTGGGAGGAATCCGGTCTCGCGGTCCTGCCCGACCTGGCGCTGCTGGGAGTCATCGAGGTCGGGGTGTACGACTGCACGATGCGGCTACGCGGTGCCTTGGAAGAAGCCGGAGTACAGGCGAGCTTCTCGATCCGTCCCGACGGCACTCACACCTGGGGCTACTGGCAGGATGCCTTGCACGAGTCGTGGCCCCTGCTGGCGGAGGCCATCGGCGCCTGACGCGAAACACTGTCAGGGTGAGGTCTACGACCTCACCCTGACCGAGGGGGAACCTCGTCAACGCGGCACAGGCGAGGTGCGGGAAAGCACTTCGGTGATCATGCGGTGACCCTCGCCTTCGTAGGCCTCGTCGCCCACATGGAACGCCCACACCGCGACTGCGACGGCCAGCCGGACACGCTGCCGGAACCAGGCATCCGGCTCGCGTGGATCCTCTCCGTATCCCTGGAGGAAGGCTCGCTCGGCCCCCGGAACCCGGAGGAATTCGCGCGCCGCAAGTCGTTCGAAGTCCTCACCCGCGGGACGTAGGGCAGTGCGACCGTAATCGATCACCTTCACCACGCCCGCGTCGTCGGACAGCCAGTTCCGGGCCTGCCAGTCGCCGTGCGTGGGCACCAGGACGGCCGTCGGGGTCGGCCAGCCCTCGATCATCGAGCGCAGCCGCCCGGCGACGTCCGGGCCTATCCGGTGCGGTGCCGCCAGCCACCGCAGCGTCTTCACGTTCGCGGCTCGTTCGTAGCCGTCGTCCACGACCCGTTCCTGGCGATGGAACTGGGCGAGGAGCGCGCCGGCCTGTTCGTACACGGCGAGGGAGGACGAGGTGGCCGTGCCCTGGATCAGCCGCCCGGTGAGATACTCGGTCACCACGAGTTTTGTCGCCCGGTCGGCGTACACCATCCGTGCGGCGCGGCCTTGCCGAACCCACGGAGCCGTCCATCGCTCGTGTGCACTGATCTCGCGAGCGATGTGGCCGTCCGGAGTACCGCCGGCCTTCACGACGAGCCGCCCTTCGTCGGTATCGACCGCGAGGACGGTGGTCGATACCAGGCCCCAGCTCATGTCGTCGACGACGACGGTGCGGCCGAACCGTTGCGTCAGCAGGTCACGTTGCTGGCTGGTGAGCCGCTCCAGGGCATCCGGCATGCGGGCACTTTACCGATCTTTCGGCTCCGACTGCTCTTGCCCGATCGGTCAGCCTGCCAGCGACCGCGCGATCACCAGCCGCTGAATCTGGTTGGTGCCTTCGAAGATCTGGGTGATCTTCGCGTCGCGCATGAAGCGCTCGACGGGGAAGTCGCGCGTGTAGCCGTAGCCACCGAGCACCTGGACGGCGTCGGTCGTGACCTTCATCGCGGCGTCGGTGGCCACCAGCTTCGCCACCGAGGCCTGCCTCGAATAGGAAAGTCCCGCGTCCTTGCGGCGTGCCGCGTCGAGATAGGTCGCGCGCGCCGAGTCGACCGCGGCAGCCATATCGGCGAGGACGAATCCGAGTCCCTGATGGTCGATGATGCGCTTGCCGAATGCCTGCCGTTCCTTGGCGTAGGCCGTCGCCTCGTCGAGCGCGGCCTGCGCCAGACCCGTCGCGACGGCGGCGATGCCGAGGCGCCCGGAATCCAGCGCGCTGAACGCGATCGGCAGTCCCTGTCCTTCGGCGCCGATACGGCGCTCGGCGGGGACGAAGGCGTCGTCGTAGTGGGCCGAGGTGGTGGGAATCGCGTGCAGGCCCATCTTCTCCTCCGGCTTACCGAAGGACAGGCCCTCGGTGCCGGCGGGCACGAGGAAGCACGAGATGCCCTTGCTGCCGGTATCGGCGGTGCGGGCGAACAGGGTGTAGAAGTCGGCCTTGCCGCCGTTGGTGATCCATGCCTTCGATCCCGTGATGCGGTATCCGCCCTCGACGGGCTTCGCGCGGCACGCGAGCGCGGCGGCATCGGAACCGGCCTGTGGTTCGGACAGGCTGTACGCGCCGATGGTGTTGCCGCCCAGCATCTCCGGCAGCCACTTGTTCTTCTGCTCGTCGGTGCCGTGGGTTGCCAGCGCGAAGCACGACAGCCCGTGCACACTCACCGCGACCGCCACCGCGGCCCAGCGGGCACCGAGTTCCTCGAGTACCTGCAGGTACACCTCGTAGGGCTGGTCGCCGCCGCCGAACTCCTCGGGATACGGCAGGCTCAGCAGCCCGGCGGCGCCGAGTGCGGGGAACACGCCTTCGGGGAAGGTCTCGTTTCGCTCGTGTTCGTCGACGCGCGGCGCGAGTACCTTGTCGGCGACCTCGCGGGTGAGGTCGATCAGGTCGTAGGCCTCGCGGGTGGGCAGCAGACGCTCGACGGGCACGGTGGTTCCTCCTGGAAGGCTGGGGACCAAGAATAGTACTGAGGACGATACTGCAGTACTGTTCTCGGTATGGCAAGAGTCGGTAGCCGGCGACCCACCGCCCGGCAGGCGCAACTGTTCGACGAACTGGTCGCGTTGTTCCTCGCAGAAGGATTCGCCCACCTGACGCTCGACGACATCGCAACGCGCCTGCACTGCTCGAAATCGACGCTGTACGCACTCGCGGAGAACAAGGACCGGCTCGTGTACGCGGCCACCGTGCACTTCTTCAGAAGGGCCGCCGAGCGCGTGGAGGCCGACGTCGCACAGGCGGCCGACGCACAAGCGCGCATCGGCGCGTATCTCGAAGCCGTGGGACGCGAACTCGAACCGGCTTCCTCCCGATTCATGGAAGACATCGCGCACACACCGGTCGCCCGCGAGGTGTACGAGCGCAACACGCGGTTCGCCGCCGACCGTATCCGCCAGCTCATCTCCGAGGGTGTCGGCGCGGGAGAGCTGCGGGAGGTCCACACGGCCTTCGTCGCCGACGTGGTCGCATCGATCATGGTTCGCATCCAGCAGCGGCAGGTGGCCGCCGCGACCGGACTCGAGGACGCACGCGCCTACCGCGAACTCGCCGCGCTGCTCGCACACGGACTGTCCGCAGCACCCCACCTACGATCGACTCCATGACCACGGCATCGCAGACGGCCTCACAGCGCGACCCGATCCGTCTCGAGATCATCGTCGCGAGCGTCCGCGCCGGCCGCATCGCCCCGACGGTCGCCGGCTGGTTCGCAGCAACCGCACGCCGGCGCACCGAATTCGACGTCGGTGTCCTCGACCTCGCCGAGACCCCGCTTCCGCAGGACCTCTCGGGCGGTCCGGATGCCGAGGCATTCGCTCGTCGTGTCGGGGCGGCGGACGCCTTCGTGATCGTGACCTCCGAGTACAACCACGGCTATCCCGCCGCCCTGAAGACCGCGATCGACACCGTCAAGCACGAATGGCGCACCAAGCCGGTCGGATTCGTCTCCTACGGCGGACTCTCGGGCGGACTGCGCGCGGTCGAGCAACTGCGGCAGGTCGTCGTCGAGGTGCACATGGTGCCGGTGCGTCAGTCGGTGAGCTTCCACCGCGTCAAGCACGCCTTCGCACCGGACGGAACCACCACCGACGAGGCCGCGATCGACGGCGCTCAGCGCATGCTCGACCAGATCGCCTGGTGGGCACGTACCGTCCGCGGGGGGCGCGCCCACGACCGGTATCCGGGCTGATCCGGCGAAGGTCAGTGAACCGGCGTCCGTGCGGTGTCGTCCCCGGGATCCGGCATGCGGGCCCGCCCGAGACAGGTGGTCTCCGCCGCGATCGTCACGAGAGTGAGCGGCGTGCGTTCGTCACCTGCCGTGATCACGATGCGATCTCCGGAGGCGCCGGGCTGCAGGAGTGACACCGTGGGCTTCTCGCGCGGCCATCGGTCCGGATGGTCGTGTACATGGATCACGGTCGCATGCGGCATCGACGAGGTCGGCGGGACACCGTCGTAGACGACGGTGTCGAAATCGCGGTCGCCCGCGTACTCGCCGGCGAGACGCAGGCGGTCGGGCCCGGCCGCGCACCCGACCAGACCGCGCCAGGCACCGGGACGGTCGGTGTGCAGCAGCACTCGCGCTCCGACCGCGACGGCACGGAACACGACCTGCTGCGCCACATACAACTCGCCCGCGAGATAGACCGCGCGGACGCCGGGGCCGGTGAGTCGTACGGTGACGGCGCGCCCGGCATCGTCCGATCCGACGAGTTGCCCGCAACCGCCGGCCGGTAACGCCAGGGCGTCGAGTTCCTCGGCGGACGAGTCGCGCAGCGGAACGTGCTCTTCCAGGTATGGGACGGCGAGTGGCAGCGCAGCCGTGAGGAGTTCGTCGTGACGTCCGTACGCCGGGAGCAGCCCCGCGACGGCCGGGCTGTCGGATCCCCGCGTGGTGAACCGTGCCAGCGCTCCTACCCGAACCGAATCGCGGTCTCCCGGCCGCAGCCGGATCACCAGCGTCGATGCCAATGTCGGATGGGTCCAGACCGCCGTCGTGTGGCACCGGTCGATCCGTCGGGGATCGAACGCTCCACCGCTGTCGTATGCCGAGGAGAGCACGATGTGCCGACGCGTTCGTTCCCAATCGGCGGCAGGCACCCCGTGCGAGATCTGCAGCGCTGCCTGCTCGACTTCGCTCGCGGTGAGCAGTCGCGCGGCGTACCCACTGTCGCCGAGGATACGAAGCACCCGCCGCGCTGCCGCGACGATCGTGCGGGCCGCACCATCGGTACCGCCACCTCTGCGGGCCGCAGCACCCGCACAGGAGAGGGCGTCGAGACGGAGTACCACGCGGACCGTTCTTTCGGCGGCGGCAGGGAGAGGACCCAGCAACTGCGCGTAGGCCTGTCCGGCAGTTGTCGAGTCCCGAACCCGGCCTCCGTGCACCACGATGTCGATCCCGTCGAGGACGACGTCGTGCCGGTGCAGGCAGCCGGCGATCGCACCGAGGGGAAGTGTTCGGCCGGAATCCTCGCTGTCGCGGCCGAGTCTGGTGATCGCGCCGACCGGCGGAACCAGTTCGAGCACGACGGTCGCGTACGGGCCGTCCCATCGGACGCCGACCGGAGCCTCCGGACCACCTCGGAAGTCCCGGACGACGCCGGACACGGGCACGGCATCCGGCCGACGAGGCAGGACGACCGCGATCCATCGGGTCACGTCGCGTCCACCGATCGGCGTCAGACACAGAACGGCGATGGGTACCGCGATCGCACAAGCCACCCACAGAGAGGCACCGAGAGCTGCCGCGGCTGCCCATACGACGACGCCCACGCACTGTGCGGCCGACAACCGCGCGGCGGTGCGGATTCTCATCTCACCCGACACGGTGCAGACTCGGGCATCACCGGATGCAGGCACGGTCCGTTGCATGAATCCCCCCGTACGACCGGCGATCGTGCGGACGCGGTGCCGGCTTCCCCCTCCGCCGCGCGGCGCGCGTGCTGTGAGCGCCCAGCAGGACTGTACTGTGTTGCGCCAGAGAGCGTGCCGTACGGGGGGAGATCGATGGCAGCGCAACCGACCACGCGATGGCAGGTCAGTGGGTACCGATTCCTCGCGCGGCGCATGGATCATGCGCTGGTGCGGGGCGACGTGCGAATGATCCACGATCCCATGCGTTCCCAGTCTCGGGCCTTCGTCGTCGGGGTGGTCGTCGCGTGTGTCGTGCTGGGCGGCTGTGCGGCTCTGGCGTTGTTCCGGCCGCAGGATCGGATCGGTGACGCCGTCGTCGTCGTCGGGCGGGAGTCCGGTGCGCTCTACGTCGCGATCGATTCGACCTTCCACCCGGTTCTCAACCTGGCGTCCGCCCGCCTGATCCTGGGGTCTCCGGCCGATCCCGCCGTGGTGGCGGACGAGGAACTGTCGAAACACCCGCGTGGCCCGCTCGTGGGTATCCCCGGCGCGCCGTCCTCCCTGGCCTTCGACACGGAGGAGGCACCGTGGACGGTGTGTGACATCGCCGACCCGAACGGACTGCACTCCTCGACCACCGCCGTACTGGCGGGCGTACCCGATCACCGCGCGGGATCGGTGCTCGCACACGACGAAGCGCTCCTGATCGCGGCCGACGGCAGGTATCACCTGCTCTACGACGGCAAACGTGCCGAGATCGACCCCAGCGACCGGTCTGTCCTGCGTCTGCTCGGCATCGACCTCTCCCGTGCACGCCACGTGGGTCCCGGACTGCTCGCCGCGGTGCCGGAAGCGCCGCAACTGACAGCACCTCACATCGCCGGAGCGGGAAACGCTCCCGTGGTGCCGATTCCGGGTACGCGGGTCGGTTCGGTCGTCGCGGTGTCCGAACCCGACGGGCAGAGTTTCCACGTGGTGCTGGAGAACGGCGTGCAGGAGGTGTCGCGGGCGACCGCCCACCTCATCCACTTCTCGGATTCCCAAGGAGTCACCGAGATTCCGGTGGTGCCACCCGACGTGCTCGCCGCTGTGCCGACGGTGCACGAACTCGAGGTCGACACCTTCCCCGAGGTCGTCCCGAAGATCGTCGACCCGGGGGAGATGCCGGTGGCGTGCTCCACCTGGCAGCCTTCGTCGGGAGAGGACGGCAGACACCGATCGTCGCTGAGTCTGTCCGCGGGTACTGTCCTGCCCGCCGGGCAGGACGCCGTGCCGGTGACACCGGCGCAGGCAGACGGCCCGGGTCCACGGGCCGACGCGATCCACATACCGCCCGGGCGCGGCCGGTATGTGCAGGCCACTTCGCTGACGTCGGGCACCGATCGCGTCGGACCGTTGTTCTTCGTCGCGGACACCGGCGTCCGATACGGCATCACCGACGGGGACGCTTCCGCGGCACTCGGCCTCACGAGCCCGCCTGCCCGGGTCCCGTGGCCGGTCCTGCAGCTACTGGCTCCCGGGCCTGCGCTCGGCAGGGAACAAGCGTTGCTCGCGCACGACGGCGTCACCCCTGCTCCGGGCGCGGTTGCGGTGAGCGCAGGTAACTGACGGCTCGGGAATGCGGACGAGCCGTGCGCCGCACGGGGGCGGTGAGGACGAGAGCGAGGACGGTCGCGACGCCCACAGCCGTCGCCGCGAGCAGTGCGATGTTGCGTGGCCGATGATCCGGCGCCGGGAGAGGAGTCGGCTCGTCGACGGGTACCGGCACCGGTGCCCCGCGTTCGGCGGTGAGCGGAGCGGTGACGGCTGCGAGCGGATCGATCACCCCGTGCCCCACCAGCGGGTTCCACCCTTCGGCAGGGGAATGGGCGGTGCGCTCGATCCGTGCCGCCACTTCCCGGGCGGACAAGTGTGGGTGCCGGGAACGCACCAGCGCGACGGTGGCCGTGACGAGCGGCGCGGCGAAACTCGTGCCGGACAACGGCCTGCCACCCTGGGGGCCCGGAACAAGATCGGCCAGGCCGTCGGTACCGGGATTCAGTGAGACGAGAGCGCTGCCGGGCGCAGCGACGTCGACCCACGGACCGGGAAGGCTGTAGCCGGCCGGGGTGCCGTCGTCCTCGACCGCGCCTACGGTGAGGACGTACTCGTCGTACCAGGCGGGAGACGCGAGGGTGACGACCGAATCCCACGGGTCCGCATGGGGATCGACCGGATCCACGGCAGGCGGATTGCCCTCGCGGCAGCTGTCGGTGTTTCCCGCCGCGGCGACGACGACCGCATCGTGCACCTCTGTCGCGTACTGCACCGCCGCGCCGAGCGGTCCGTCGGCGAGGCCCTCGGAGACGGACCGGCAGGCGACCTCCGAGATGTTGACGACGGTGGCTCCGAGATCCACGGCGCGACGGACCGCCGCAGCGAGGGTTCGCACGTCGCCGTACCCAGAAGCGTTGCGTGCGGCCTCGTCGTGCGAGCGGGACCGGTCGGCGAAATGGGCGCTGGACTGGCGGATCGCGATCACCTCCACGTCGGGAGCGCCACCGGCGAAGCCCGATCCGGCTACCGGACGCGCCGCGATCAGTCCCGCTACGAGGGTGCCGTGCGCGTCGCAGTCCTCGGTGCCGTCTCCTGTCGACACGTAGTCGCCACCAGGAATCGGGGGAGGCAGCCGCGGATGCGGGTGGACTCCGGTGTCGATGACAGCGACGACCTGCCCGGCACCGCGGGTCATCGGCCAGACGGACGCGAAGTCGAGGATCTGCTGCGCGCGTGGGATCTGCGGTCCGTCGAGCGCCTCCGGGAGTTGCGCGCACCGCACCCGCAGTTCGGTGGCGTCGGGGGGTGCGGCCGTTCCTCCAGCGGGCAACAGCGCGGAATCCGGCACAGGCGGTGCAGCGGCCGCGACACCCGAGGTCACGGACGCCACCAGTGCAGTGACGAGCAGGACCGGAAGCCGGCGTGGCAGCACCGTCACAGTCCGCGGACTGCCGCGTACACGCCGGCGACCCAGCACGCCAGCGGCACGACGGTCGCAACGGTCGCGTACTCGGTGATCTCGGCAATTCGCCGCTGCACCGGCGTGAACGTCCGTTTCGGTGCGGCCACACCGAAAAGGAAGCCGGCGCATGCGAGACAGGCCGCGGATGCGAACACCGCCCACGGCGGCAGCATTCCGCTCGCGGCGGCAACCACGAGCAATCCGATCAGGAGCACGGCCCCACCGGCTACCAGAGGTGTCGCCTGTGCACTCGCGGTGTACGTACGCCCCCGGAAGAGCAGCACGACTGCCGCCGCTACGGCCAAGGCGACTCCGGGGGTGAAGTTCTCTCCGCCCCAGGGGAATGCAGCGCACCACGCTCCGCCCGTCATGAGAACGACCACGGCGTGGACGATTCCGGTGAGGAAGCTTCGGGCCTGCTCGGCGCGGTGTTCGAGCTCCGCGGGTGACGGCAGTGCCGGCGTGGCTCCGTCGTCGGTCGATTCCGGTTCCAGCGGAGCACCCGGAGCGGGGACCGGGGGGATCGGAAGCCTCGCAAGCATCCCCGCGAGGCGCGGTGCGCACCCGGCGAGCAACAGTGCGGCGACCACCGTTCCGGCGCCGAGGGCACGGGCGTCGAGATCGGTGGTGGACGCGAGGGCGGCCGTCACGACGACCCCGGTCGCGATCGTGGCGACCGCCGTGCACGCCGCGAGTCCCGTCCGGGTCACCCGGACCGCGATCATCGCGACAGCTCCGGTGAGGGTTGCGGCGAGAACGAGACGGGGAGCGGGTGAGCCCCCAGGGACGAGCAGCGCACCGGCGGTGAAGGCAAGCGGGAACGCGCACCACAGCAGCGCCGTCGCGGTGTGCCGATCACCGTGGAGCCTCGAGAGGATGCCGGCAGCGAGCAGGAGCAGCATCGGCAGCGCCGCACACAGTGCACCGGTGACGAGACGAACCGCACCGTCGGGGAGGAACAGCAACGGCGCGCATCCCACGGTGAGAGCCGCCGGACCCAGGAATGCCGCGATGAGGGCCGACGGACCTGCGCCCCACGGCGTCGCAGTTCGATCCGAGGCCGCGACGCTGTACATGACATCGTCGAACAACGGTGGAGGGGCGGGGGATCCTGCATCCTCCAGGACGAGGATCTCACCGTCGCGGACCCCGTGCTCGTCGAGGCTCAGCGCGCCGGAGAGCGGAGCCCGGCCGATCCGTGCGAGCCCCCAACTGTCGGGCTGTGTGCGTTCCGGCGTCGTGTCGAACTCGTTGTCCTGCCGGTGTCCCGCCACGAGATCGACGATGCCGGGCAGCAGCAGCGCCACCGGAACATCGAGGGGCAGTGCGAGGTCGACCTCGGTGTGGCGGGCGAGCACCGTGATCCGGCACAGCTCGGGGGCTTCCACCCGGCCCGCAGTCTCGGTTCGCGTACGCACAGATGTCATCGGCTTCGGTCCCCCCGTCGCTGCCGTCCGAACGACGCAGACCATACGACATGCTTCCGACCGCTGTCCCGCTCGAGTTCCGTCGCCGGGTCACAGGACGAACAGGGGTGGGGATGGTGGGTCCAGTGGGTTAGTCTTCCTCGACCGTAGGGCCGTAGGGGGCGGCCGGCGGCGTTCCGGGGGTGGGCGAGCGTGAGTACCGTACGTTTCGTGCGCAGAGCGCGGTGGGAGGCGCCGCGCACACCCAGTGGCGAGGTGAGTGTTCAACCGCCGCCGGACATTCCCCGTGCCACACCCGGCAACATGGTGACGAAACTGCTCCCGCTCGTGATGGTTGCGGCGATGATCGGGATGGTCGCGCTGATGTTCGCCACCGGCGCCGCACGCAGTCCCATGGCGATGATCTTTCCGCTCATGATGGTCGTCTCCGTGGTGGGCATGCTCGCCAACGGCGGACGTGGCGGCGGGACGAAAACGGCCGAGACCGACGAGGACCGCAAAGACTACCTGCGATATCTCGATCAGCTCAGGCGTGAGGTCACCGAGACGGCGCACGAACAGCGCCGGGCGCTCGAATGGACGCACCCGGATCCGGTCGTGCTGTGGACCCTCGTCGGCACGGTCCGGATGTGGGAGCGCCGCACCACGGATCCGGACTTCGGCCATGTCAGGATCGGGCGCGGCGATCAGCGACTCGCGACCCGTCTCGTTCCTCCGGAAACAGGGCCGGTGGAGGATCTCGAACCTGTCGCCGCGGTCTCGTTGCGCAGGTTCGTGCGTGCTCACTCGGTGGTGCCGGCCCTGCCCACAGCCGTGTCGCTGAGAGGTTTCGCGGCGATCGGGATCGAGGGCGATCGTGCGGGCGCGCGCTCGCTGGTGCGGGCGTTGCTCGCCCAGGCATGCACCTTCCACGGACCCGACACACTGCAGGTCGCCGTCGTGTGCGGACCGGATACCGCGACGGAGTGGGAGTGGGTCAAGTGGCTGCCGCACGCGCAGAACGCGGTGCTGTGTGACGGTGCGGGTAGTGCACGCACGGTGTTCGGTTCCCTGCTCGAACTCGAGACCGAGCTGGCGACCGTACTGGCCGGTCGCAGCAGGTTCGTGCGGAACGCCCCCGCTGCGGAAGGTGCGGTGCACCTCGTCGTGGTCGTCGACGGCGGGGTCGTCGGCTCGGGCTCGGGCGTACTCGACGAGGGTCTCGACGCCGTGACGGTTCTCGACCTGTCGGGTCATGCCGGGCGCCTGACCGCGACGCGCGGCCTGCGACTGGTGCTCGACGAGGGACGCGTGGGAGTCGCGACCGGCACGACTGTCGACGTCTTCGCCGAGGCCGACGGAATCGACGTGGCTCAGGCACAGACCCTGGCGCGTCGTTCGGCGCCTTATCGGGTGACGAGCGGCGCGATGGACGAGGCCGACGGTGACGACCGGCCGTCGAGCTGGCAGGAGCTGCTCGGGCTCGGCGATGTGGCCCTGTTCGATCCGGAGCGGGCGTGGGCGCCGCGGCGGGGGCGGGACCGCCTGCGCGTCCCCGTCGGCATCGGCATCGACGGCGCCCCTGTGGAGCTCGATCTGAAGGAGGCCGCCGAGAACGGCATGGGACCACACGGATTGTGCATCGGCGCAACCGGTTCGGGAAAGAGTGAGTTTCTTCGGACACTCGTCCTGGGGCTCGTCGCGACCCATCCGCCCGAGGCGCTCAATCTGGTCCTGGTGGACTTCAAAGGTGGAGCGACCTTCCTCGGCCTCGAGCAGATCGCCCACGTCGCGGCGGTGATCACCAATCTGGCGGACGAGATCGCGATGGTCGATCGCATGAAGGATGCGCTCGAAGGCGAGATGAATCGTCGACAGGAACTGCTCAGGACCTCGGGAAACTTCGCCAACGTCGGCGACTACGAGAAGGCCAGGGCGGCCGGAGCGCAACTCGACCCTTTGCCCGCGTTGTTCATCGTCGTGGACGAGTTCTCCGAACTGCTGGCGCAGCAGCCCGAATTCGCGGAGCTCTTCGCAGCCATCGGCCGTCTGGGGCGGTCCTTGCACATGCACCTGTTGCTGGCGAGCCAGCGACTCGACGAGGGCCGGCTTCGCGGTCTCGACAGTCACCTGTCGTACCGCGTCGGACTGAAGACCTTCTCCGCCAACGAATCGCGCAGCGTACTCGGTGTGCCGGATGCCTACCATCTGCCGTCGACTCCGGGTGCGGGATATCTCCGGACCGACTCCGCCGACATCCAGCGGTTCTCCGCGGCCTATGTCTCCGGCACGTACGAACCCGGCCGTCCCGCGCGTCGCACTCGTTCGGCGGCGCCGAGCGGCACGTCCGTGCCCCGTGTGTTCACGGCCCGACCGGTGGTCGTCGAGACCGCGCCGTCCGCGCCGCCCCCGGATCCGGATCCGGACCCCGCCCCGAGCGACGGGAGAACAGTGCTCGAGGTGATCGTCGACCGGATCCGGGGGCATGGGAGACCGGCGCACGAGGTGTGGTTACCTCCGCTCGACGAATCGCCTTCGCTCGACGAACTCCTGCCCCGATCGGTGCTCACCGGCGACGTACAGCGCCACGCCGCGCTGCGCACCGCGATCGGCATCGTCGACCGGCCGTTCGATCAACGGCGCGACCCGCTCGTGGTCGACCTGTCGGGAGCGGCAGGCAACGTCGTGGTCGTCGGCGGACCGCAATCCGGAAAGTCCACTCTGCTACGTACTCTCGTGCTGTCGATGGCACTCACCCATACCGCCGAGCAGGTGCAGTTCTACTGCCTGGATTTCGGTGGGGGCACGTTGTCCGGTCTGGCCGGGCTGCCGCACGTCGGCTCCGTCGCAGGACGGCACGACCCTGATCGGGTGCGGCGCACCGTCGCCGAGATGATCTCCCTGCTCCGCCGTCGCGAACGGTCGTTCGCCGAGAACGGCCTCGAATCCATGGCGCAACTGCGAAGGATGCGCGCCACCGCATCCGCGGTCCTCGCCGACGATCCGTTCGGCGACGTCTTCCTTCTCGTCGACGGATGGCCCAGCATCCGGCAGGACTTCGAGGCGCTCGAGCAGACGATCGGGATCCTGGCCGCGCAGGGGCTGTCCTTCGGTATCCACGTGATCCTCAGTGCGCCGCGCTGGGGCGATGTACGGCCGGCCATGCGCGACCTGTTGGGCACGAGAATCGAGTTGCGACTGGGTGATCCGTCCGACTCGGAGTACGGACGCAAGAGAGCGGCGACGGTTCCGGAGGGGCGTCCCGGGCGAGGCATCGACCGCAACGGACTACACGTTCTGGGAGCACTGCCGAGAGTCGACGGACGCTCCGACGTGACGGATCTCGCGGTAGGGATGGCCTCCGCGGTCGAGGCCGTCCGGCTGGCCACCCCCGGAACGGAGGCACCGCCGGTGCGCATGCTGCCCGCGCGCATCGACCGGACAGATCTCCTCGCTGCGCTGCCCCCCACCGGCCGGCCCGTTCCGGGTGACGCTTCTCTTCCGGCACGGATCTCCGTCCCGATCGGCATCGACGAATCCGAACTCGAACCCGTGTCGGTGGATTTCGCAGAGAGCCCGCACCTGCTGGTCTTCGGCGATTCGGGATGCGGAAAGACGACCCTGCTCCGAGGGCTCTGCCGTGGACTGACCGAATCGGGCAGTGGGGCACAGGTTCGCATCATCATCGGCGACTACCGCCGGACCATGCTCGGCGTCGTCGGTGGAGATCATCTGGGTGGCTACGCGCCGTCGGCGACGGTGCTCTCGGCCATGGTGCGGGAACTCGCCGGAATCTGCGAGCGTCGGCTGCCGGGTCCGGAGACGACACAGCAGCAACTGCGCGACCGATCGTGGTGGACCGGACCCGAGGTGTTCGTCGTGGTCGACGACTACGACATGGTCGCGACCTCGGGGCAGAACCCCCTGCTGCCGCTGCTCGATTACCTTCCGCAGGGGCGGGACATCGGACTGCACCTGATCGTCGCCCGGCGCTCCGGCGGAGCCGGGCGAGCGCTGTACGAACCTGTCCTCGCCCGGCTACGGGAGCTGTCGAGCCCGGGACTGATCATGAGCGGTAGCCGAGACGAAGGAGCACTCGTCGGCGCGGTCAGACCGTCGCCGATGCCGCCGGGTCGCGGCACTTTCGTGCGACGTGCGGGCACCTCACTCGTCCAGACGGCGTGGTCGCCGGAGCAGTGATGAACACTCGGGACGACGGGACGCATGCGGTGGTGGCGGTCGTGCTGGCACCCGGCTCCGTTCACATCGGCTGGGCCGGAATCGCTCGCGCTGCGCCGGCCTTCACCGCGGAGACCCCGGACGGCCGGGTGTACGGGGAGCCCGCCCGCGATGCTCCGGAAGCGCTCGACGTCACGGCAGCGGCGGATGCGGCCGTACTCGGGACGGAGCCGGAAGTCGGGGCACTGCTGAGCGGACTGGTCGCCTACGCCGTGGCCGCCGCGGGCGCACCGGCCGGAGGTGCGGCGTGCGGAGTGCATCCGACCTGGTGGAACGAGCGCCGGCGAGATCTCTTCCGTACCGCGGTACGGCAGGTCGCGTGTGATGCGATCCTGCTTCCGGTGGCCGTCGCGGCCGGGCGCGCCGCGGAGACCGCCCCGCACGAGCGGTGCGTAGTACTCGAATTCGCCGGCCGGGGCGTCGCTGCGGTGGTCGTCGGTTCGTCCGGGGCCGAGGAGGTCACCGTCGAGCGCGTCGCGCGCGATCCGGACCTGGCGCTGCACGACCCGGATGCCGGGGCACGGCTGGAGAACCTGCTGACGTCGGTGGCCGGCGGGGCGGGGCCCGAGGTCGTGATGGTGACGGGCGGGCCGGGCGAACCCGCGGGTGTCGAATCGCTCGCGCTCCTCGTCGATCTCGTGGGTGCGGGTCGTCGGGTCGTGCCTGTGGCGGCGTCGGAGATGCTTGCCGCGGTGACGGGGCTGCAGAGAGCACCCGCCGAAGGCGAACCGTCGTCGCGTGTCTCGCCTGCCGCCGGTCCGGCGATCGAGGACTCCGATCGGATGCTGCCGTGGCTGACCGAGGTGCGCACGCGTCCGGGGTCTGCTCGTGCCGAGTGGGACGGCAGGAAGCGCACGCTGCTCGTCGTCGCCGCGACGACTCTCGTCCTGCTCGCGGGCGCGGCCTTGTCGTGGCCACTGCTCGGGGACGGCCGATCGGACAGGGAATCGAGCAATGCGTCCGAAGTTGTTGCAGAACAGGAGCTCCCCGTCTCCCCTACACCGAGCAGCGGTTCTCGTCCCGTGCCGTCGCAGCGGTTCGACATCGGCCCGGTGCGACTCGAACTGCCCGAGGGTTGGCGCATCCGCGATCCGGCAACCGCGCAGTCCGGTCGAGCGGAGTTGATACCCGCCGGAGGTGCCGACCGCCGAATCGTCCTCGTGTACCGCGAGCTGGGCGAAGGAGTCGACGAGCGATCCGTCGCATCCGCACTCGCGGCACGAGCAGCCGAACGCGCACCGGTGATCCGCGATCTCGACACCGACACGACCTTCGCCGATCGCAAGGTCGTGGCGTACAACGAGGTTCCCGAGGACTTCTCGGTGGTGCGGTGGTCGGTGCTGGTCTTTCCCGGTCTCCAGGTCTCGTTGGGATGCCAGTACCTCGACGGGGAATGGAGCCGCATCCGCAGTGAGTGCGAGCAGGCCGTTCATACCCTCCGGATCGGCTGACGGGAAAGTCCGCAAATTCCGGGGAACTGCGGAACCGATGCCGGACAGGATGCGTCCAACCAGGTGTCAGGAGCGAAGACCGGCTCGCGGGCGAGCCGGGTGAGCCACGGACGAACGAAGGAGTACGCCGTTGACCCAACCCACCGGTAGTTCCGGTCACCTCACCACCGACGTGGCGACGATGGAGGTCGTCGCGGGACAACTTCAGGAATCCCGCGCCGAACTCGACGCGATCCTCGGGCGCCTGACGGGTGTGGTGCAGTCCGCCCCGTCGGTCTGGCGAAGTCGTTCCGCGGAACAGTTCGCCGGAATCATGGAGCGCTGGAACGTCAACCACACCAAGCTGTCGACCGCGCTGGACGAGCTCGCCGAGGCGGTACGTACCAGCGGGCGGTCGTACGCCGCAGCCGAGGAGCACCACGCCCGGTCTCTGTCGTCGATCGACCCCGATTCCGGTTCGGTGCTCAACGGCTCGTTCACCTGATCGCCGGTTTCCCCGGCACACATCCGAGAACAAGGGAGAACGATCCGTGTCCGAGATCTACCAGAACTTCGCCGGTGTCGCCGACCTGCACGCCCAGCTCGTCGCCGGCCAGAAAGCGATCGAGGCCACCCTCGACCGCATCGAGGGGCAGGTGGCGCCCCTCGTCGCCGGCTGGGACAGCGAGGCGAAGAACCGATATGCCGCCACGCAGGCCCGCTGGAACGAGGCCGAGGCCGGCCTCCTTCAGGTGCTGCACGACATCGGTCGTGTCGTGTCGACCGGCAACGACAACATGCAGGAGGTCGAGAGGCTGAATCAGCAGCGCTTCCCGGGCTGAGATCCGGATCCGGTGCCGTCACGTCCCGGTGGTGGAGAGGCCGCCGGGACGTGGTGCGTCTCCGGGTGGGGGCGTGGGGTCGCTTTGACCCTTCCGGCGTCCGGCCGGTAGAGTATCCACTCGGCGTGTCGCACGCCGTCGTGCCCTGTGGCGCGACGGACATCTCTCCCGGGTCTCAACTGGCCGCCGGGCGTGACCATCGGCGGCATGCAGGCCAGCAGCGAAACGATAGACGAGGAAGATCTGTGTCTACGTACACACCGAAGGCCGGCGACGTGACCCATCAGTGGCACGTCATCGACGCCACCGACGTGGTGCTCGGCCGCCTCGCGGTGCAGGCGGCCAACCTGCTCCGCGGCAAGCACAAGCCCACATTCGCGCCGCATGTCGACGGTGGTGACTTCGTCGTCATCATCAACGCCGACAAGGTTGCCGTCTCCGGCAACAAGCGGACCGACAAGTTCCTCTACAGCCACTCCGGGCACCCGGGCGGTCTGCGGGCTCGTTCGGTCGGCGAGGTTCTCGACAAGAACCCCGACCGCCTCGTGGAGAAGGCCGTCACCGGCATGCTCCCGAAGAACAAGCTCGGTCGCGCCATCGCGAAGAAGCTGAAGGTCTACGCGGGCCCGAACCACCCCCACGCCGCGCAGCAGCCGGTGCCGTTCGAGATCAAGCAGGTGGCACAGTGACGACGCCCGAGGAACAGAACGTGACGAACCCCGAAGAGTACGTCGAGAACGTCGAGGTCGCTGCGGACGAGTACGTCGAGGACGTCGTCGAGGCACCTGCCGCCGCTCCTGTCGTGTTCGACCGTCCGGTCCAGACCGTCGGTCGCCGTAAGGAGGCCGTCGTCCGCGTCCGCCTCGTGCCCGGCACCGGCAACTTCACGCTCAACGGCCGCACCATCGAGGATTACTTCCCGAACAAGGTGCACCAGCAGCTCGTGAAGTCGCCCCTGGTGACCGTCGAGCGGACCGAGTCGTTCGACATCCACGCACGCCTGCACGGCGGCGGCCCGTCCGGTCAGGCCGGCGCGCTGCGTCTCGCCATCGCGCGTGCCCTCACCGAGGTCACCCCCGAGGACCGTCCCGCGCTCAAGCGTGCCGGCTTCCTCACGCGTGACCCGCGTGCTGTCGAGCGTAAGAAGTACGGCCTGAAGAAGGCCCGCAAGGCATCGCAGTACTCCAAGCGCTGATATGCCGCCGACGCTGATTCCATCAGAGTCGGCACCTGTTCCACCACGAGAGCAGGCGTCGGTAGACATCTCCTACCGGCGCCTGCTTTCGTGCATCTCGTCCTCTATCGACACTCGCGGCGGGGGCCGCACACGACTGGGAGGCTGTGTAGATGGGTCGGTTGTTCGGCACCGACGGAGTGCGGGGCTTGGCGAATGCCGAGCTCACACCGGAACTGGCGATGCGCCTCGCGGGTGCCGCAGCAGCGGTCCTCGCCCCACAGGGTGCCGGGCGGCGAGCGGTCGCGGTCGTGGGTCGCGATCCGCGCGCGAGCGGGGAGATGCTCGAGGCGGCCGTGACAGCCGGGCTCACCGCAGCCGGCGTCGACGTGCTCTCGGTCGGTGTGCTGCCCACCCCGGCGGTCGCCTATCTCACGGGTGACTACGACGCCGACCTCGGAGTGATGATCTCCGCGTCGCACAATCCCATGCCGGACAACGGCATCAAGATCTTCGCGGCCGGCGGGCACAAGCTCGACGACGAGGCCGAGGATCGGATCGAAGCGGTGCTGCACGGCGACGCCGAGCCGGCTGCGCGCCCGACCGGCGCGGGTATCGGCCGGGTACGCGCCGTGTTGGACGCGCTCGATCGCTATCTGGCGCACCTCGCGACGGCCGTGAAACACCCTCTCACCGGAACGACCGTGGTGGTCGATTGTGCGCACGGCGCCGCCTCGCAGGCCGCGCCTGCCGCCTACGCTGCCGCAGGCGCGACGGTGATCGCGATCAGCGCCGAACCGGACGGCCTGAACATCAACGACGGTTGCGGGTCCACGCACCTGTCGGTGCTGCGGCAGGCCGTGGTCGAGCACGGAGCCGACCTCGGCATCGCGCACGACGGCGACGCCGACCGCTGTCTCGCCGTCGACGCGACCGGCGCGGTGGTCGACGGTGACGCGATCATGGCGATTCTCGCCCTGAGCATGCGGGAAGCCGGTGAACTTCCCCAGAACACCCTCGTCGCCACGGTGATGAGCAATCTCGGCCTGCACCTCGCGATGCGTGCCGCCGGGATCGCGGTGCGCACCGTCGGCGTGGGCGACCGCTACGTGCTCGAGGAACTCCGGCGCGGTGGTTACGGCCTCGGCGGCGAGCAGTCGGGCCACATCGTCCTCCCGGCACACGGCACGACCGGCGACGGTGTGCTCACCGGTCTCCGATTGATGGAGCGGCTCGCGACGACGGGGCTTCCGCTCGCGAAACTCGCCTCCGTGATGACTTCACTTCCGCAGGTGCTCGTGAACGTTCCGGTCCACGACAAGGCCGCCGTTGCGAAAGATCCGGCGGTGGCGGCCGCGGTCGCCGACGCCGAGAGCGAGCTGGGGGAGACCGGCCGGGTACTGCTGCGCCCTTCGGGCACCGAACAACTCGTGCGGGTCATGGTCGAGGCCGCCGACGACGATCACGCTCGCGCGGTCGCCGCCCGTCTCGCGGACGTCGTCGCCGCCGTGTAATTTCCGGCCCCTTCGTTTCCGGCCGGACGGAACCGGACCACCGGTCACTGCGTCCTAACCCATCGAGAAGGGTTCATCGGGACGGGGGGAACGGACATGGAAGCACCACACGGCACGATCCGGTTCGACGGCGACGAGGTGTGCACGGTCGCGGCACGTCTGTCGGAGTCCGCGGAGGACTCCGACGCCGAGATCCGCCGCGCCTTCGGCGGTCTCGACTTCGACGGGTCCGGCGCCGGATCGGCGCACGAATCGACCGGTGCCACCGTCGAGGCCGGATACCGCCGATTGCGCGCCGCGTGCGAGGCGTGGGTCGCGGCGACGCAGGCGCACGCGGATGCACTGCAGGTCGCTGCCGACCGCTATCGGCGGCAGGATCACGAAACCGCAGCGGCGCTCTCGGCTGAGGCGGCGCTGTCCGACCCCGACGATCGGCGATCCGGGCAGCTGTGAGAATCCCTCCGGGCGAGGCGAGCAGCATCCTCGACGAGGGCACCGCCGGATTGGTTCGTCTCACCGAGCATCTACCGCTCCTGCACGCTCTCGGATATGCGAGCGGCATCACCGTCGCCGACGTGCGCGCACGCTATGACGAGCACCGTGCGTTGTCTCTGTCCGCCCTCACCGACGACGCGGCCGTCTCGCGCGGGCTCGCGCAAACGATGGGCCGTCGGGTCGACGACCAGCGTCGTCTCCTGCTGCGACTCGACGAGGCGTGGGACGGATCGGCCGGTGAGGGTGCGCGCGCAGATCTGGCTGCCACGATCACCTCCGGTGCCGGGCTGTGCACGTCGCTGAGAGATCTTGCGGCCGCCTTGGAGAAGGCCGCTACCGATATCGCCGGCGCCTTACGTGAAAAGGCTCGCGTGACAGGCGATCTCGCGGATGTGACGGTGGACGGACGCACAACGGACGAGATCGCCACGATTGTCGAGGGAGCGAGGGGCGGACCGCACGGACCGACCCCGGAGGAAGCGGCGCGTTGGTTCGGCGAGGCGACCGACCCCGCCGTGCAGTGCCGGAGATGGGTCGCGGAGCGACTGGTTCCGACCGTTCTGGGCACGCTCGACGATCTGTTCCGGGCGTGTGAGGAGGCAGGTCGGCGGGTCGCGGAAGCGCTGACCGACCTGACGAAGGAGACCGGACGCGCCGTCGAGAGTGCAGAGGCGGCTGTCGGCGTGTCCGGGGCCGGGGCGAGCACCGGTCTTTCGGCCGAGCCGCTGCGCGAGGAGCGACCTCCGCAGGACGGGCCGGCGACCTCGGAACGAAGCGATCACGGCGCCGCAGCGCCGCTTCCCGCTTCCCGGTCCGCCGAAAGGAAACGAGAGCACGCAGCCGGACCCGTTGCGGATTCCGGGAACGACGCGCGGGAGGAGCACGAGGAGAGCGGTGACGGCGTGGTGCTCGCCGAAGCCGGGCCATTGTGACGCGGCCCCTCGGACGACGAGACCCGGAGCTCGAAGGAAGCTCAGCGTCCGAGGAGCAGATTGACCTGCGTGCCGAAATCGCGGTCGATGGTCTCGGGATCGGAGATCACCGTGGAGCCGGGCAGTTCGGTGGTGGGATCGGAGAACATCGCATAGGTCTTGTCCCCGGTCAGGCGGTGCAGCAGAAACCCGGTGAGCAGCGCCCGGGTGCGTTCCTGCGTGCGGCGCTCGGCGCCGCCCACGCCGAGGGCGCCGAGCAGCCGGCGGCCTTCGGCGAGTCCTGCGTCGTCGGCCTTGTCGACGACTCGGAGCTGCAGGTCGTCGCTGCCCCACGCCTGCGCCACCGCGACCGCGTCGCTCGTCAGCGAACCGATGCTCTTCTCGCCCACGAGGACGAGACCGGGCGCCCGCAGGCGGGCGGCTGCCTCGGATGCGGCAGGAGAGACGGGCGAGGGATAGAGCGGAGCGACCGCCGCGACCTCGCGGCGCGCGGCGGCGAGAACCGCCGCGCCCGCACCCGAGCCGTGGCCCACCAGCGCGAGCTTCGAGGGATGCACACTGATCCGCCCGGTGCCCAGACGTACACCGGTGCAGATGTCGAGAGTGGTGAGCAGATCGGTCGACAACCCGACCGCCGACGGCATCGGCCCTCGCTCGGTGTTCGGCGCCCCCACCACGATTCCCCAGGACGCAAGATGCTCGAACAATTTCGTGTACTTGGCGACCCCGGTGAGCCAGCCGTGCCCGAACGCGACCGCAGGCAGGTCGAAACCCTCCGCGGGGGTGTACACGACACCGGGTTGACCGGCGAGCGCCAGATCGCCGCGCAGTACCGTATGAGGGCCGCGCCGAGAGAGTTCCTGAGCCAGTTTCTTGGGGTTCGCCGCCACGGCGTGAACGTTAGCGGATGGTGCCGCCGCCCGTGGTGGCGTGTACCGGACGGGCGTGCCTCCGTGCCGGCGCAGGCCTCACCGGTGTGTTGTTCCCGGACGGGGGTCGACCAGTACCCTGCTAGTCATGTGCGGAATCGTGGGGTATGTCGGGCACCGCCGTGCTCTCGACGTCGTGGTGGAGGCGCTGCGACGGATGGAGTACCGGGGTTACGACTCGGCGGGGATCGCCATTGCGGACGGACAGGGTTCTCAGGCCGTCGAGCGGAAGGCGGGACGGCTGGCCAACCTGGAGGCCGAACTCGACGAGATCGGTGAGGAGCACTTCGCCGGTACCACGGGGATGGGGCACACTCGCTGGGCCACCCACGGTCGTCCCACCGACCGCAACGCGCATCCGCACCGCGACGCGACCGGCAAGGTGGCGGTGGTGCACAACGGCATCATCGAGAACTTCGCGCCGCTGCGGGCGGAACTCGAGAAATCGGGTGTGGAGCTGGCCAGCGATACCGACACCGAGGTCGCGGTGCACCTGGTCGCCCGCGCCTACGAGGAGGGGCCGACCGCAGGGGACTTCGTGGACAGTGTCCGCAGTGTGTTGCGCCGCCTGCAAGGTGCATTCACGCTGGTCTTCGCGCACGCCGACCATCCGGACACGATCGTGGCGGCGCGCCGGTCGACCCCGCTGGTCGTCGGGGTCGGCGACGGGGAGATGTTCGTCGCCTCGGATGTCGCGGCGTTCATCGAGTTCACCCGGGATGCGGTCGAGCTCGGTCAGGACCAGGTCGTGGTGATCACGAAGGATTCCTACGAGGTCAGCGACTTCGAGGGCAACACGGATGTGGTCACGCGCCCGTTCACCATCGACTGGGATCTCGCTGCCGCCGAGAAGGGTGGCCACGACTACTTCATGCTCAAGGAGATCGAGGAGCAGCCGGCGGCGGTCGCCGACACCCTGCGCGGCCATTTCGTCGACGGGTGCATCGTGCTCGACGAGCAGCGCCTGTCGGATCAGGAACTGCGCGACATCGACAAGGTGTTCGTCGTCGCCTGCGGAAGCTCGTATCACTCGGGTCTGGTGGCCAAGTACGCGATCGAACACTGGACGCGGCTGCCCGTGGAGGTCGAGCTGGCCTCGGAATTCCGCTACCGCGATCCCGTGCTCGACCGGTCGACGCTGGTGGTGGCGATCTCGCAGTCGGGGGAGACCGCCGACACGCTCGAGGCGGTGCGGCACGCCAAGGACCAGAAGGCCCGAGTACTGGCGGTGTGCAACACCAACGGCGCGCAGATCCCGCGGGAGGCCGATGCGGTGCTCTACACCCGCACCGGTCCGGAGATCGGGGTGGCGTCGACGAAGGCGTTCCTGGCGCAGATGGCCGCGAACCTTCTGGTGGGTCTGGCATTGGCGCAGGCCCGCGGCACGAAGTATCCGGACGAGGTGGCCCGCGAGTACAACGATCTGGCGGCGATGCCGGAGAAGATCGCCGAGCTGCTGACGGGGATGGACCCGGTGCGGGCGCTGGCGCGGGAACTGTCGGCGTCGCCGGCGGTGCTGTTCCTGGGCCGGCATGTGGGGTACCCGGTGGCGCTGGAAGGCGCACTCAAGCTCAAGGAACTGGCGTACATGCACGCCGAGGGCTTCGCAGCCGGTGAGCTCAAGCACGGCCCCATCGCGCTGATCGAGGACGGGCTGCCGGTCATCGTGGTCATGCCCTCGCCGAAGGGTCGCGCCGTGCTGCACAGCAAACTGCTGAGCAACATCCGCGAGATCCAGGCTCGCGGCGCGGTCACCGTCGTCATCGCCGAGGAGGGTGACGAGACGGTCCGTCCCTTCGCCGATCACCTCATCGAGATCCCCTCCTCGCCCTCGCTGCTGCAACCGTTGCTCTCGACGGTGCCGTTGCAGGTCTTCGCTGCGGAGGTCGCGCAGGCCCGCGGCTACGACGTCGACAAGCCCCGTAACCTCGCCAAGTCGGTCACCGTGGAATAGCGGCCCCGGCCGCCGTCTGCAGGAGGGACGATGCGCAGTTGTCACCCCGTCGAGGTGGTCCGCGCGGCGGAGGCCCCGCTGCTGGCGTCCCTCCCCGAAGGAACGCTCATGCGGCGAGCGGCCTACGGACTCGCGCGGATCGTCGCCACCGAGTTGCGGGAACGCACCGGTGGTCTCGTCGGGCGCCGGGTGAGTCTGCTCGTCGGGTCGGGTGACAACGGTGGCGACGCCCTGTGGGCGGGAGCCTTCCTGCGCCGCCGTGGGGTGGATGTCACGGCGCTTCTGCTCGAACCCGACCGGGCGCACCCCGCCGGTGTGCGAGCACTTCGGCGCGCCGGTGGGAGAGTCGTACCGGCAACGCGCGACCACCTCGGCGATCCCGACCTCGTACTGGACGGGATCGTGGGCATCTCCGGGCGAGGTCCGCTGCGCCCGCTCGCGGCGGACCTGGTCGAGGCGATCTCCGCGCCGATCGTCGCTGTCGACACACCCAGCGGTGTCGACCCCGACACGGGTGCGATCGACGGACCGGCGGTGACGGCTGCGGTGACCGTCACCTTCGGGGCGTACAAACCCGTGCACGCTCTCGCCCCGGCGAGTTGTGGGCGGGTCGAACTCGTCGACATCGGGCTCGTTCTCCCCGAAGCGCGGCTGGTTGCGGCCGAACCGGCCGAGATCGGCGCCATCTGGCCGGTGCCGGGTGCGGATGACGACAAGTACAGCCAGGGCGTGGTGGGCATCCGCGCCGGAAGCGCGAGATATCCCGGCGCCGGCGTGCTGTGCACGGGAGCTGCCGTGGCCGCCACCTCGGGCATGGTCCGGTATATCGGCTCCGGTGCCCCCGAAGTGCTCGCCCGTTTCCCCGAGGTCGTGACGTCGGCTTCGGTGGCCGAGACCGGCCGGGTGCAGGCGTGGGTCGTGGGCCCGGGCGCCGGTACCGACGATGTGGCATGCGCGACACTGCGCGACATCCTCGCCACCGACCTCCCGGTGCTGGTGGATGCGGACGGACTCACGCTCGTCGCTCGGGAGCCCGGCCTCGTGCAAGGGCGGTCCGCGCCCACACTGCTCACTCCGCACGCGGGGGAGTTCGCACGTCTGACCGGGCGGCGACCCGAACCGGACAGAGCGGCGGCGGTACGTGCTCTCGCGGCCGATTGGGGTGTGCATGTGCTGCTCAAGGGCCGTGCGACGCTCGTGGCCCGCCCGGACGGCTATGTCTTCGTCAACGATGCGGGTGGGTCGTGGGCGTCGACGGCCGGTGCGGGTGACGTGCTGGCCGGGATCATCGGTTCCTTGCTGTCATCGGGAATGCCGGTGGATCTGGCCGCAGCGGCCGGGGCGCGTGCACATGCGCTCGCCGCGAATCTCGCGGCCCACGGGTCGACCTCTCCCGCAGCGGCACCGGTCTCGGCGAGCGGGATCCTGTCCCATATCGGCGACGCGATTCGCCTGCTGCGCACTCATATTGCCGGATCGTGACGTGGCACACGGGGACGCGACGGCGGCGCCCGCGGGTGCAGTGGCAGGATCGACAGACGTGACCACGACCCAACGCCGACCTCGACCCGCCCGCACCGTTCACCCTCAAGCCGAAGCGGTCATAGACCTCGACGCCGTGGGTGAGAACGTGCGGGCTCTTCGGGAGCACGCGGGTCCCGCTGCGGTGATGGCCGTGGTCAAGGCCGACGCCTACAACCACGGAGCCGTGCCGGTCGCGCGTGCAGCGCTCGCCGCAGGTGCGCGGGAACTGGGGGTGACGACCCTCGACGAGGCGCTGGAACTGCGCGCTGCGGGTATCGAGTCACCGATCCTGTCCTGGCTGCACACCGCGGATGCGGATTTCGGGCCCGCGATCGAGGCCGGCGTCGAACTCGGTGTGTCTTCGCCGCGGCACCTCGCGGCGATCGTCGCCGCAGCCCGGCAGGTGGGTGAGCCTGCGACGGTGACGATCAAGATCGACACCGGTCTGAACCGGAACGGTGTGGCTGTCGACGAGTGGGACGAGATGCTGCGCGCGCTCGGCCGCGCTCGGGCCGAAGGTGTGGTGCGGCTGCGCGGCGCGTTCTCGCACCTCGCGCACGGGGACGAGCCCGAGCATCCCTGCAACACCGAGCAGCGCGACCGCCTGACCGAGGCCGTCGCGGAGCTGCGGCGGCATTCCCTGGCGCCGGAGGTCGTGCACCTGGCGAATTCCGCTGCCACCGTCACACGTCCTGACCTGCGATTCGACATGGTTCGTCCCGGAATTGCGATGTACGGACTGACGCCGATTCCGGAACGCGGGGACATGGGCTTCCGGCCGGTGATGACCGTGCGGACGAGGGTGGTGCTGGTGAAGAAGGTTCGAGCGGGAGCCGGGGTGTCCTACGGGCATACCTGGACCGCTCCTGCGGACACGACGGTGGCACTGCTGCCCATGGGCTATGCAGACGGTATCCGGCGCAATCTCAGCGGGCGTATCGAAGTTCAGATCGGCGGACGCCGGTGCCCGCAGGTCGGCCGGGTGTGCATGGATCAGGTCGTCGTCGACCTCGGCGCGGATGGTGCGGGAGTAGACGAAGGCGACGAGGCGTTGTTCTTCGGTGACGGGCGACACGGTGAACCGGGGGCTCAGGATTGGGCCGACAAGCTGGATACGATCAACTACGAGATCGTGACCGGGATCGGCGGACGGGTGGTCCGGACATATGTCGGGGACGAAGGGAGCGTGGCGCCATGTCCCTAGTGAGCAGGATGGGACTGCTGGGAACGAGTCTTGCGACGCTCGCATCGTCGGCGGGACTGTATGCCGTCAAGACTGCCGGAGCGCCTGCCCACGAGATCTATCAGGATGAGGACTTCGACGAGATCCTCCGTCTCCCGAGTCGGATCGTGACCACCGAGGACGGTGTCCCGCTCATGGTGCGCGAGAGCGGACCTTCCGCGGCTCCGCTCACCGTCGTCTTCGTCCACGGTTACTGTCTGCGGATGCAGTCCTGGCACCTTCAGTACCGGCATCTGCGCGAGAGGTGGGGGCGCGACGTGCGTGCGGTCTTCTACGACCAGCGCGGCCACGGGGAATCAGGTTTCTCCAGCTCCTCGTCCTGCACGATCGCCCAGCTCGGCCGGGATCTGGGGCGGGTGATCGAGGAGGTGGCGCCCAGCGGGCCGGTGGTCGTGGTGGGTCACTCGATGGGTGGCATGACCACGATCGCCCTCGCCTCGCAACGGCCGGAGTTGTTCGGCGAACGCATCGTGGGTGTGGGACTGCTCGCGACCACGGCGGCGGGTCTCAGCAAGACGGGCATCGGACGCAACCTCGAGAATCCGGTGCTCGACGCCTTCCGCTACGCAGCACGTACTGCTCCGAGCTTCGTGCAGTTCGCGCGGGGCGCAGCCCGCGCCATCGTCACGCCGATCCTGCGTGCGGCCTCCTACAGCACGGTGGTGAGCCCCCGGCTGGTGCAGTTGTCCGACCGGATGCTCGACGAGACGTCGGTGCTGACGATCGTCAACTTCCTTCGCACGCTCGAACTGCACGACGAGTCCGCGGCGCTTCCGGTCCTGGGGACAGTCCCCGTGCTGGTGCTCTCGGGTGACGCCGACATGGTGATCCCGTACGCGAGCTCGGAGGCACTCGCAAAGGACTTGCCCGACGTCGAACTCAAACGGGTGCGCGGTGCCGGGCATCTCGTTCAGCTGGAGTTCCCCGAGGTCGTGGACCGCGCCCTCGATCGGCTGATCCAGCGCAGTTTCACCAGCGGAGTATCCGGAAGGCAGATCGCAATTGGGTGAGCAGACCGTCGAACTGCCGACCGTGGAGGACACCGAGGCATTCGGCCGCCGCCTCGCGGACGATCTGCGGGCCGGTGACCTGGTGGTTCTCGACGGGCCTCTCGGCGCCGGCAAGACCGCCCTGACCCGTGGAATCGCTGCCGGTCTCGGGGTCCGCGGCCGCGTGACGTCGCCGACCTTCGTCATTGCACGCGAACACCGGCCCGGTACTCCGGAGGGTCGCGAACCGGTGGGACTCGTCCACGTCGACGCCTATCGTCTCGGTGACGGTCCGGACGCGCTCGACGAACTCGACGCCCTCGACCTCGACACCGATCTGACCGACACCGTCGTGGTGGTGGAATGGGGCGGGGGTCTCGTCGAACAGCTCGCCGAGCGGCATCTGCGGGTCCGGCTCCGGAGGGATCCCGGCACCGACATCCGGCGTGCCGCCTGGGAGTGGGTGGGCTGACCATCCGGCAACCCGCCTGTCCGGGGTTGCGCCCCCGCGCGTTGGGTCCCCGTGCGTTGGGTCCCCCGTGCGTTGGGTCACTGCACATCGGTTGAGAATTGCGTGCGGGGTAGGCTGGTACATCGTGCTCGTGCTCGCCGTCGATACCGCCACCCCCGCCGTGACCTCGGGCGTCGTCCGTCTCGACCGCGGTCGTGACAATTCCCTGCCCGAGGTGGTGTCCGCTCGCGTGACCGACAATCCGCGCGCCCACGCCGAGGTCCTCACACCGCAGATCCTCGAATGCCTCGCCGAAGCCGGCGCGGAACCCTCGGATCTCGACGCGATCGTCGTCGGCGTCGGACCCGGTCCTTTCACGGGCCTCCGGGTCGGTATGGCCACAGCCGCTGCGTTCGGCGATGCGCTCGGAATCCCCGTACACGGCGTGTGCACCCTCGACGCGATCGCCGCGGACGTGCGTCGACTCCACGGTGTGGACGGTGATCTCCTCGTGGTCACCGATGCCCGACGCCGTGAGGTCTACTGGTCGCGCTATTCCGGGGACCGGCGTGTCGAGGGTCCCGAGGTGCGCAAGCCTGCAGATGTCTCTGCCGAACCGTCGGCGCGTGTGGCCGGCTCGCCGTCGCACGTCACGCTGTTCGACCTGCCGGTGGTGGACGTGTGCACGCCGTCGCCCGCAGGTCTGGTGAGTGTCGCTGCCGATGCGCTGTGCTCGGGTGCCGAACCGGCCCCCCTCGTCCCCCTGTATCTGCGCCGACCCGACGCGGTGGAGACCGCGAGCCGCCGAGCATGAACACAATCCCCGACGGAGACAGGGCCGCGGACGACGCGGTCGTCATCGATGCACTGCGGCCCGAGGACGCGGCGCGCTGTGCCGAACTCGAGCAGATCCTGTTCCCCGGTGACGACCCGTGGAGTGCGGACGCCTTCCGCTCGGAGTTGGCATCGCCCCACAATCACTACTTCGCGGCGCGCGATGCGCACGGCCGGCTGATCGGTTATGCGGGCCTCGCCCGTCTCGGTACGGCGATCGGACCCGAGTCCGAGGTGCACACCATCGGTGTGGACCCGGCGGCAAGGCGGCGCGGGATCGGAGGCGCCCTGCTCGGGGAGTTGCTGACCGTGGCCGACGGGTGGGGTGGCCCGGTATTCCTCGAGGTACGCACCGACAACGAGGCGGCGATCGCCTTGTACCGGCGCGAGGGATTCGAGATCGTCGGAACCAGAAAGCGTTACTACCAGCCGAGCGGCGCGGACGCGTACACGATGCGGCGTCCGGATCCGCGAGAGGAGTCATCGCCGTGAGCACGAACAGTCCCCGATTCGAGTTGCCCGATCGCCCGATCGTGATGGGCATCGAGAGCTCGTGCGACGAGACCGGCGTGGGCATCGTCCGGTGGGTGGGTGACGGAACCCTCGAGTTGATGGCCGACGCCGTGGCGTCGAGTGTGGACGAGCATGCCCGGTTCGGTGGTGTGGTGCCGGAGATCGCCTCGCGCGCACACCTCGAAGCGATGGTGCCGACGATGCGTCGTGCCCTGGACGAGGCGGGGATCGAGAAGCCGGATGCGGTGTGTGTGACGATCGGACCGGGACTCGCGGGGGCACTACTCGTCGGTGTCGCTGCGGCCAAGGCCTACGCGGCGGCGTGGAACGTGCCGTTCTTCGCGATCAATCACCTGGCCGGCCACGTGGCCGTCGACACTCTCGAACATGGGCCGATGCCGCCGTGTGTGGCACTGCTCGTCTCCGGCGGACACACCCATCTGCTGCATGTGGAGCATCTCGGCAAGCCCATCGTCGAACTCGGCACGACGGTGGACGATGCCGCAGGTGAGGCATTCGACAAGGTCGCCCGGTTGCTGGGTCTCGGCTATCCGGGAGGCCCCGAGGTCGACCGGCTGGCCCGTGAGGGCGACCGCACCGCCGTGGTGTTCCCGCGGGGCATGACCGGGCCGCGCGACGCTCGTCACGACTTCTCCTTCTCCGGTCTCAAGACCGCGGTCGCCCGGTTCGTCGAAGCGAAGGAACGCGCGGGCGAGCCGGTGCCGGTGGCCGACGTCGCCGCCGGTTTCCAGGAGGCCGTGGCCGACGTGCTGACGATGAAGGCCGTGCGGGCAGCCCAGGATCTCGAGGTGGACACGCTGGTTCTCGGCGGCGGAGCGACCGCCAACAGCCGCCTGCGGGAACTCGCCGAGGAGCGTTGTGCCGCTGCCGGGATCACCTTGCGGGTTCCGCGGCCGAAGCTGTGCACGGACAACGGCGTCATGATCGCTTCTCTGGGGGCGCACCTCATTGCGGCAGGGGCGCAGCCGTCGTCACTGGGAGCTGCGACGGATCCGGGCCTGTCGGTGTCGGTCTCGCAGGTGGTCGCCTGATCCTTCCGACGGGTTCTCTACCCGGCTCAGGCGGGCGGGCCCTCCGGGACGACCGGATCCGTGGTCGTTCCCGTCTCGATGGTCGTTCCTGTGGCGATCGTCGGATCGCTGAAGGTGCTGCTCGCGGTCGGGGAGGGAGGCGGAAACTCGACCGGTGACTCCACCGGTGACTCGACCGGTGGTTCGCTCGTGGGTGACGGTGCCGACGGGTTCGTGCCGGGATCCGGCGTCGTGGGGTCCGGCTCGCTCGGCGCGGGACCGGTCGAGGGCGGGGGCGAAGTGCTGGGCTCGGTCGTGTCCGGAAGGATGGCCGGATCGGTCGGCTCCGTCGGCTCCGGAGTCGTCGTGATTCCCGGTTCGGTCGACTCCATCGGATCCGCCGGCTCCGATGGCCGCGTGGTCTCCGGGACTGCCTCCGGCGCCAGCCCCGGCGTCGGTACCTGATCGATCGGCGTGGGTGTCACGGTGGTGATCGGAGACTGCGGTGCGGTCGGCCACGGGTCGCGGGTGGCCGGTGCGGTGGGTTCGACGGTCGGCAACGGCCAGGGAACCGTCGACTGCGCAGCCGAACCGCCCTCGCGGGTTCGGGACGAAGCGGGTTCGGGAGGCGAGTAGTGGGACGGGGCCGCCGTCTCGCCGGACGCGGCATCCTGCGTGGGAACCGGCTCGCCCGTGAAGAGTGGTGACACCTGGGCCTCGCTGTTGTCGCGTTCCGTGAAATGCTGCGTGGCATAGCCGGCGGC
Source organism: Rhodococcus sp. NPDC047139 (assembly GCF_040643435.1). Classification (NCBI taxonomy): domain Bacteria; kingdom Bacillati; phylum Actinomycetota; class Actinomycetes; order Mycobacteriales; family Nocardiaceae; genus Rhodococcus; species Rhodococcus sp. NPDC047139. Next base: position 136,685 of record NZ_JBEYUH010000009.1, on the reverse strand, counting down.
GATCGCACTCAGCACCAGCAGGCCGGCCACGGCGCCGGAGACGCGGCCCGGCGATCCATTTCCGGGCCGAGGTGATGAGCCGACCAGGGTGTATCCGACCGACGCGGTGTCGCCGGACAGTGCTGCGCCGATTGCTGCTGCCGCTCCGGGTTCGGGAACCGTGACGATCTCGCCGTGGAAGTCCGCCGAGATCGCCGCAGTCAGGGCGGGCGAGGCGGCCGCGCCACCGATCAGAGCCAGTGTGTCGGGAACCGGATCGACGCTCGAGCAGATCCTCCGGGTGAATGCTGCCGCATCGGCAGCGAACTCGGCGGTGAGTTCGTCGAGTTCGCTGCGGGTGAGGGTGACTGTCGCTTTCGGGCCGGCCTCGGCGATGTCGATGCGGGTCGATGTCGCGCTGGTGAGAGCTTCCTGGGCGCCCTGGCATCGAGCCGCCAGCAGATCCGGGTCGATCAGCCGACGGGTCCGCATGCGGTCGGTTGCGTGGCGGACGTGGTCGAGGACTCGGGCGGCCAGCTGGGCGCCGCCGACCGCTTCGGTACGTGCGGACCGCAACAGGGTGCCGGTTTCCCGGTCGAGAATCGAGACCGTCGTTCCGGTGGCCCCGATGTCCACGATCGCGATCGCACCGGGTTCGCGGCGTACCCCCACGGTGTGGAGATAGGCGAGCGCGGCGGCGGTTTCCGGAACGAGCCGGACCATGCGTCCCGCTCGTTCTGCGGCTACGCGGACCTCGGTCGCCTGTTCCTCGGTGCGGTACGCGACGGTGATGATGTCGGGCGTACGGGGCCCCTGGACGGACGTCAGTGAGACTGCGTCGAAGACGAGATCCCCGAGATCGCGTCCCGGCTGGGACTCGGCGGCAAGCCTGCGGAACTCGGTGGTGGGAGTGGTTGCAGCATCGACGCGCAGGGCCGAGCCGACGCCGGAGGCGCCGACGGAGATGCCGAGCGACGTGGGCATTGTTCACCTTCCGTGCGTGATCGACGGGCGGGCGGTGAGTGCCTTCCTCTTCTGAGGTCACCGAACGATCACGCTCATCGGTTTCCGTTATTCAACCGTAACATGGCGCGATCTTCGGTGCAGGTCGACGCATTTGCACCCACTGCCCTTGAGCGCTGGCACTCTCGTGTATAGAGTGCTAGTGACACCGAGCGCCGACCCGGCACCCGCGACGACGGGACGCGTCCGGAGTCACCGTGATGACTGAAGACACCCCGTGTCCGAGACCATCGGTCTCGGACCCCAATAACCCTGAAAGTGGAGGGCGCATCGTGGCGAGCGTGAACATCAAGCCGCTCGAGGACAAGATCCTCGTCCAGGCCAACGAGGCCGAGACGACGACTGCCTCCGGCCTGGTCATCCCGGACACGGCGAAGGAGAAGCCCCAGGAGGGCACCGTCGTCGCCGTGGGTCCCGGCCGCTGGGACGAAGATGGCGACAAGCGCATCCCGCTCGACGTCAAGGAAGGCGACGTCGTCATCTACAGCAAGTACGGCGGAACCGAGATCAAGTACGCCGGCGAGGAGTACCTGATCCTGTCTGCTCGCGACGTCCTGGCTGTCGTCGCCAAGTAGGCCGCTTGCATTCCGCCCCGGTGTCCCGTTTCGGACCCGGGGCGGATTACGTTGGGGAACATCCGAGTCCAGGAGTAGCCGGAGAACATGTCCAAGCAAATCGAGTTCAACGAGACCGCGCGTCGGGCTCTCGAGCGCGGTGTCGACCAGCTGGCCGACGCCGTCAAGGTGACCCTCGGCCCGCGTGGCCGCCACGTCGTGCTCGCCAAGGCATTCGGTGGTCCCACCGTCACGAACGACGGTGTGAGCATCGCCCGGGAGATCGAGCTGGAAGATCCGTTCGAGAACCTCGGTGCACAACTCGTCAAGAGCGTCGCGACCAAGACCAACGACGTCGCAGGTGACGGCACCACCACGGCAACCGTTCTCGCCCAGGCGCTCGTGAAGGCCGGCCTCAGGAACGTGGCCGCAGGCGCCAATCCCATCTCGCTCGGGGCCGGCATCGCCCAGGGTGCGGAGAAGGTGAGCGAGGCGCTGCTTGCGGCCGCCCAGCCCGTCGAAGGCAAGTCCGCCATCGCGCAGGTCGCCACGGTGTCCTCGCGCGACGAGGAGATCGGCGAGATGGTCGGCGAGGCGCTGACCCGAGTCGGGGAGAACGGTGTCGTCACCGTGGAGGAATCCTCCACGCTGCATACGGAACTGGTCGTCACCGAGGGCGTCCAGTTCGACAAGGGCTTCCTGTCGCCGTACTTCATCACGGATATCGATGCGCAGGAAGCCGTCCTCGAGGATGCGCTCGTCCTTCTCTACCGCGAGAAGATCACGTCGCTGCCCGATTTCCTCCCGCTGCTCGAGAAGATCGCCGAATCCGGCAAGCCGGTTCTGATCATCGCCGAGGACATCGAGGGTGAGCCGCTGTCGACCCTGGTGGTCAACGCGATCCGCAAGACGCTCAAGGCTGTTGCGGTCAAGGCCCCGTACTTCGGCGATCGCCGGAAGGCGTTCCTCGAGGACCTCGCGGTCGTCACCGCGGGTACGGTCATCAACTCCGACCTGGGGTTGTCCCTCAGGGAGGCCGGACTCGACCTGCTCGGTTCGGCCCGCCGCGTCGTCGTGACGAAGGACAGCACCACGATCGTCGACGGCGCCGGTACCGCCGAGGACATCGAGGCGCGTGCGGCTCAGCTGCGTCGGGAGATCGAGGCGACCGATTCCGATTGGGACCGCGAGAAGCTCGAGGAGCGGCTCGCCAAGCTCGCGGGCGGTGTCGCGGTCATCAAGGTCGGTGCCGCCACCGAGACCGATCTCAAGGAACGCAAGTTCCGCGTCGAGGACGCCGTGAACGCGGCGAAGGCAGCGATCGAGGAGGGCATCGTCCCCGGCGGTGGCTCGGCTCTCGTGCAGGCCGCTCGCTCGCTCGACGAGCTCGAGGCGTCCCTTTCCGGTGACGTCGCGACGGGTGTAGCCGCTCTGCGTACCGCTCTCAACGCACCGCTGTACTGGATCGCCACGAACGCGGGCGTCGACGGTGCCGTGGTCGTGGACCGGGTCAAGGAGACCGGAGAGGCCTTCAACGCCGCGACGCTCTCGTACGGTGATCTGGTGGCCCAGGGCGTCGTCGATCCGGTCAAGGTGACACGCTCTGCCCTCGTCAACGCCGCATCTGTGGCGCGGATGGTGCTCACCACCGAGAGTGCTGTCGTCGACAAGCCGGAGGAAGAGGCCGAGGCGGGACACGGTCACGGGCACGCCCACTGAGTCCGGAGATCGCCCGAGTACGAACGCCGTTCCGGACGGCGAACAAAACGGAGGCCCCGCAGGAATGCTCGCATTCCGTGCGGGGCCTCCGTCCTGTCGGTGGACGGTCATCTCGCTCGTGGCTGCCTCACACGGCCACTTTCCGCCGCCGTTGCCTCGTGTACATCTCCCGCTCCGTCTCCGACATGCCGCCCCAGATTCCGTACGGTTCGGCGACCGCGAGAGCGTGATCGCGGCAGCGTGCCAGCACCGGGCAGGTACGGCACAGCTCCTTCGCACGATTCTCCCGCTGGGCGCGTGCACGCCCGCGCTCGCCATCAGGATGGAAGAACACCGAGGAGTCCACACCGCGACACTTGCCATACATCTGCCAATCCCAGAGGTCCGCGTTCGGGCCGGGCAACGTGTGTGGTGCAGGCATGTGTGGCACTCCTTTGCAGCAAGCTCGCACCAGTGCGTGCGAGCGGACCGTGGACACATCGGGATTCCCGCTGTGAGCCGTATCAAACAAACTCACCGTAGAATCTGTATCGATTCGTCGTCAATATTTCCGTCGAGTGGGATAGTCCATAACCGAACGGGAAAGATTTAACCGAAGAAATATTTACTTTCGACGTAACTCGTGCCTGCCCCTGCGTGAGGGGAGTGTCTCGAGGTAGCCTTCCGGCGTCGATGTGGGTTGAACGTCCCGTACTCCCTGGTAACAGGGGCTGTCAGGGGGGATGTGAGGCATCGGGGGCGTCGGGCTCGGCGGCGAGCGGGAGCTTACATGCAGTCTGCATCTTTTAACCCTGTGTTTAACAAAATGTTCGGAAATGCGTTTCGAGGGGCTGATTCCAATAGTCGAGACTATTTGCGCTCGGGGTGTGAATTTCTCCGGTCGGTGCCCGTTCTCGAATCCGATCCCGCCGTTCCGTCCGGATCGTGGGGTGCGATGATTCCGCGATGGCACCTCACGACCCGCCGCGACACGCAGTCTCGACGCCCGCGGACCGTCACGCGATCCTGGCCGCCGCGGCCTTCGGTTCGGCACCGGGGGTGAATCCACTTCCCGCGGCGCACGGGGCCGAACAGCGCTGGCTGCGGGCCGTCGCGCTGGGTGGGCAGGGACGCTACGCGGCCGCACGGGCGGAACTCGCTCGTCTCGGACGATCGGACAGGGACGGAGTGTGGTCGTCGCTGGGGGCGAGCACCGAGGCCTCTCTCCTCCGCCAGCTCGGCGGACACCGTGCCGCCGCCGTGGCGGACGGGCGTGCACTGGCCCTGTCGAGTCCGGTGGATACCGGATGCGAGTCGTCCGTCGCTGCGTGGTGCGACGCAACCACCGGACTGGCAGCCGACGCGCTCGGCCGAGGTCGGCTCACCGTCTGCCGAACCCTCCTCGACGAGTGCGCGTCCGTCCTGGACACCGCCGAGCTTGCGGCGAGTGACCGGCTGTTCGTACGGCAGCGGATCCGGCTCGCATGGGTCGGAGCCGAATCGGCCCTCGCCGCAGGTGACTTCGTCCGCGCGCGCAGCTACGCGGATCGTGCCGTCGAACTCGCGGCCGGGTTCGGATCCGTCCGGCACAGCGTCAAGTCCGACCTCGTGAAGGCCGCATCTCTGACCGGACGGCCGGACCGGGAGCCGGCGGCGGCGCTGGCTGCCGAGGTTCTCCGCCGCGCGGACGAGCACGGCCTGGTTCCCCTGCACTGGGCGGCGGCGATGCTCCTGGACGGGCTGGGGGCCGGTGACGACGCGGGTCGCGTCCGTGACCTGAGCGCGACCCTGGTCGTACGCCGTGGAGGTCGCTTCGTTACCGCGTCTCGAGGCTGAACACCAGCCGAATTCCATTCATACGCGGGGGGGCACCCGACCGGTCGGTTGTTGTCGTTACTCTGAGTGGTGTTCCACGGTCAGGTGGAAGCCCGCCCGGGGGGGTGGTGCCGACTGTAACGCCAGGACTTGCGCAATCGATGACTGTTATGGGTGAGGAGTTGGACTCCGCCGTCGCTGCGGCTGCGCAGGGCGACCGGGCGGCTCTCGCCCAGGTTCTTGCAAGTGTCCGACCTCTCGTCGTGCGGTACTGCCGCGCCCGAGTCGGATCTGCGGAGCGCGGCCAGCTCTCTGCAGACGACGTTGCACAGGAGGTGTGCCTGGCCGTGATGACCGCTCTGCCGAGATATCAGGACCAGGGTCGCCCCTTCATGGCCTTCGTGTACGGGATCGCTGCTCACAAGGTTGCCGACGCGCACCGTAGTGCCGCCCGCAACCGCTCGGAGCCCGTCGCAGAGGTGCCGGAAGTGATGTCGCTCGACGACAGCCCCGAGGAATATGCCCTCAACTCCGAAGCGAGTCGGCAGATGAAGCAGTTGCTGGGCATCCTGCCCGAGAAGCAGCGCGAGATCCTCATCCTCCGCCTCGTCATGGGACTGTCGGCGGAGGAGACGGCCGCAGCCGTGGGAAGCACCGCAGGAGCTATCCGAGTGGCTCAGCACCGGGCCATCGCGAGACTCAAGAAGGAAGTCACGAGAGCAGGTGAGCGGAATGGGTAGGGGGCGTTTCTCGGGCGACGGCTTCGACGACCAGTTCTCCGACGACGAAACCTCCGTGGACCTCGCCGCCGTGCGTCGTGACGATGCGTTGATAGATGCGATCTCGGGCAACGGCCTCGTCGAGACGAAGGACACCGAGGAGTACGAACTCGCTACTCTGCTCGCCGACTGGCGGGCGGACATCCTGGCCGAGCCGATGCCGGCAGGCCCCGAACTCGACGAAGTGGTGGCCGCCGTCCATCGCGAACTCGGCACCCGGGAGTCTTCCACGGGCGTGCCGCCGGCGACTCCTCTCCGCCCCCGGTCGAAGGGGCAGCTACGGCTGCTCCGGCCCCTGACGGGTGCAGCGGCACTCGTCGCCGTGGCCGTGGGCGTTGCGACGGCCGTCTCGTACGGTGCCGAACCCGGCGATCCGCTGTGGGGCGTCAAGCAGGTCGTTTTCAGTGAGCAAGCACAGTCGACCGAGGCGCGGATCGACACCGCCTCGACCCTGCAGCGTGCCGAGCAATTGATCGCCGAGGGAAATGCGGAGGAGGCCCGTCAATTGCTGACGTCCGCCGAATCCCGCTCGGGCGACGTTCGGGACGCGGGGGAGCGGGATGCGCTCGGCGACTGGATGCAGCGTCTCGCGGACGAGATCGGCAAGTTGGCACCGCCGCAGTCTCCTCCTCCACAGTCGCCGGCGGCACCGCCGCCACCTGAGCAGGGTGCGATCGTGCCACCCGCCGCTCCGCTCCCCGTGGTTCCGAGTCCCGGCACGGAAGGACAACTGCCCGGACCGACGACCGGTACGGACACCGGAACGACCGTGCCGCCCACTTCCTCGACGGTGGATCCGACCGTGCTGCAGGCACCGGCGCTGCCTCCGGCGTCCGACCTCGCTACGCCGTCGGAGACTGTGCAGCCGCCGCCTCCACCGCCGCCGCCGTCGTCGAACACACCGCCTCCGTCGACTCCCAGCGAACCGCCTCCCTCGTCCGATTCCCCGACTTCGCCCCCCGCCACGACCGCGTCGGCGACGCGCTCCACGGATGGCACAGGGACCGAACTCTCTCCGGCGTCCGCGACTCCGTCGCAAGGCGGATAGAAGACCCCGAACGATCCGGGCCCGGCAGCAGCTGCTGCCGGGCCCGGATCGTCGTCGGGGAGGTGCTGTGATGCGTGGTCCGCAGAGGCGCCGGGGTCAGGAGTCCAGGCCGTAGGGGTCGACGGGCAAAGCCTCGTTCATGGAGGCATCCGCGTATCCGCGGCAGTAGTCCCAGGTGACGTAGGCATCCGGAGACGGATCGAAGGCCGGCTCGTGCGGTCGGACCGTGCCGTCGACGAGCAGTTGGAGCAGGTTGGCTCGCAACATGTCCCAGTCGTGGTAGTGGTCCTGGTGGCAGTCTTCGCAGCACACGACGAGCCCACGGACACCGCGGGGAGCCAGCAGTGCCTCGTAGACAGCCAGGTCTGCGAGGTCCTCTTCCACCGCAAGTCGCTCCGCAGGATCCAGAGGCTGGCCCGGTTCGATCGCGTCCAGTGCTGCGGACGGATCGTCGGGGTCTCCTGCAAACGGGTCCGGTGGGAGTCCGGGAGGCAACTGATCACGCACGACTCCACGGTACGCAGACCGAGGGGGTCTGCGCCAGCGGTCGCCAGGGGACACGCCGGAAAACGTGTGACGTGATGTGACGAACACCGAGGAACAGGGTGGGAGCCGAGGTTGTTCCGTGAACAGATAACATGGACAGGTGCGTGCCGCTCTCTTCCGTCCGTCGGTACGACGAGCGCGCACAGCCTTCATTCATTCCCGCTGCCGGACGGTCATCCCGTCCGCTCCCATCGATTTGTCACGGAGGGTCCGAACCGCATGAGTAGTACCGGAGGGCGCGTGCACACCGGCGGCGACGACCCGAACAAGGTCGCAATGCTGGGCCTGACCTTCGACGATGTGCTGCTGCTTCCGGCGGCTTCCGACGTCGTCCCGAGCCAGGTCGATACGTCGAGCCGTCTGACCCGCGAGATCCGTCTGCGGATCCCGCTGGTGAGCTCGGCGATGGACACCGTCACCGAGTCCCGCATGGCCATCGCGATGGCGCGCGCCGGTGGCATGGGCGTGCTGCACCGCAACATGCCCGCCGAGGTGCAGGCAGCCCAGGTCGAGACCGTCAAGCGGTCGGAGGCCGGAATGGTCACGGATCCGGTGACCTGCAAGCCGACCGATACGCTCGCCGAGGTCGACGCGATGTGTGCGCGGTTCCGCATCTCGGGTCTGCCGGTGACCGACGACGAAGGCCAACTCGTCGGCATCATCACCAACCGCGACATGCGCTTCGAGGTCGACCAGAACCGCCCGGTCGCCGAGGTCATGACGAAGGCTCCGCTGGTCACGGCGCGGGAGGGTGTCACCGCGGAGGCCGCACTCGGGCTCCTGCGCCGGCACAAGATCGAGAAGCTGCCGATCGTCGACGGGCAGGGCAAGCTGACCGGCCTGATCACCGTCAAGGACTTCGTCAAGACGGAACAGCACCCCGATGCCACGAAAGACCGCGACGGTCGCCTGCTCGTCGGTGCTGCCGTGGGCGTCGGGGACGACTCCTGGACCCGCGCGATGGCGCTGGTGGACGCCGGAGTCGACGTTCTCGTCGTCGACAGTGCACACGGACACTCCGCCAACGTGCTGTCGATGATCTCCAAGCTCAAGAGCGAGGTCGGCGACCGCGTGCAGATCATCGGCGGCAACGTCGCTACTCGCGCAGGTACCGAAGCGCTCATCGCCGCGGGTGTGGACGCCGTGAAGGTCGGTATCGGCCCCGGCTCGATCTGCACCACGCGTGTGGTCGCGGGCGTCGGAGCCCCGCAGATCACGGCAATCCTCGAAGCGTCCACCGCGGCGCGCCCCCACGGTGTGCCTGTCATCGCAGACGGCGGCATGCAGTTCTCCGGCGACGTCGCGAAGGCCCTCGCGGCCGGCGCGTCCACCGCGATGCTCGGTTCGCTGCTCGCCGGTACCACCGAATCCCCGGGCGAGTTGATCCTCGTGAACGGCAAGCAGTTCAAGAGCTACCGCGGGATGGGCTCGCTCGGTGCGATGCAGAGCCGCGGCGAGGCCAAGTCCTACTCGAAGGACCGCTACTTCCAGGACGACGTGCTCTCCGAGGACAAGCTCGTGCCCGAGGGAATCGAGGGACGCGTGCCCTTCCGCGGCCCACTGCAGCAGGTCACCCACCAGCTGATCGGTGGTCTGCGCGCAGCGATGGGCTACACCGGCGCCACGACGATCGAACAACTCCAGGAGGCGCAGTTCGTGCAGATCACGGCTGCCGGCCTGAAGGAGAGCCACCCGCACGACATCACGATCACCGCCGAGGCACCGAACTACGTGGTCCGGTAGTTTTCCGCGTTCGCAGCAGGGTCCCGTTCCGGACAGGACGGGAACATCGTCCAAGAGGAGAAAGGGGCGCGCGTGCGCGACCTCGTTGAGATCGGTATGGGTCGCACGGCCCGACGTACGTACGAACTGGGCGACGTGGACATCGTCCCGTCGCGCCGGACGCGTTCGTCGAAGGAGGTGTCGACCGCTTGGCAGATCGATGCCTACCGTTTCGACATCCCGGTGCTGGCGCATCCGACCGACGCCCTGGTTTCGCCCGCCTTCGCGATCGAACTGGGCAAGGCCGGCGGCTTGGGTGTCATCAACGGTGAAGGCTTGTGGGGTCGCCACGCCGACGTCGACGCCGTCGTGCGCCGCCTTGCGGACATCGCGAGCACGGATCCGCGCGCAGCGGTTCGCTACCTGCAGGAGTTGCACGCGGCACCGTTGCAGAGTGGCCTGCTCGCGGCGGCCGTCGCGCAGGTTCGTGACGCCGGTGTCACCACCGCGGTCCGGGTGAGTCCGCAGAACGCACGGGCTCTCACCCCCGAGCTGGTGAAGGCGGGCATCGATCTCCTCGTCGTCCAGGGCACCATCATTTCGGCCGAGCATGTGGCGCACGGCGAGGACGAGCCGCTGAACCTCAAGACGTTCATCTCCGAGCTCGACGTGCCGGTGATCGCCGGTGGCGTCAGTGACCACCGCACCGCTCTGCACCTGATGCGCACGGGCGCGGCCGGTGTCATCGTCGGGTTCGGTTCGACGAAGCAGGCGACCACCACGAGTTCCTCGCTCGGAATCGGAATTCCGATGGCGACGGCGATCGCCGATGCGGCCGCGGCCCGTCGGGACTACCTGGACGAGACGGGTGGGCGTTACGTCCACGTCATCGCGGACGGCGACATCGAGACCGCCGGCGACCTCGCGAAGGCGATCGCGTGCGGCGCCGACGCAGCCGTGCTCGGTGCGCCGCTGGCCCTCGCCGACGAGGCGGCGGGTCAGGGTTGGTACTGGCCGTCCGTGGCGGGCCATCCGTCGATGCCGCGTGGTGCGGCCGTGCGCATCACCGAGGGCGATCGGCCCGGCCTGGAGCGGGTGCTGTTCGGTCCTTCCGACGACCCGTCCGGCTCCCTCAATCTCGTGGGTGGTCTGCGCCGGTCGATGGCGAAAGCGGGATACTCGGACCTGAAGGAGTTCCAGAAGGTCGGGCTCTCGGTCCGCGGATAGGGCGTACTTCTTCTCCCCGGCACCTGTCGATGGCCGGTCACAGCGCGGGACGGCGCAGTGGCCGGCCATCGGCGTTCCTGGCGGCCGTTTCATGCAACTCCCCGTAACGGGTAGAGTTGGGCCTGTGCCAGCAGTCACATCCTCGAGGTGCATACTGGCGGGTAACAACTCTCGTCGCTGGAGGTTCCATGGGTAAGCAACGGGTCACGGACTACGACGTCCTGGTCGTCGGTTCGGGTTTCGGGGGGAGCGTCACGGCGTTGCGGTTGGTGGAGAAGGGCTACAAGGTCGGCGTGCTCGAGGCCGGTCGCCGCTACGCCGACGCCGACTTCGCGAACACCAGTTGGGATCTGCGTCGCTTCCTGTGGGCTCCCAAGTTCGGCTGCTTCGGCATCCAGCGGGTTCACCTGCTGCGCGACTGCCTCATCCTCGCTGGGGCCGGCGTGGGCGGCGGGTCGCTGAACTACGCCAACACTCTCTACAAGCCCCCGATGCCGTTCTTCGAGGATCGTCAGTGGGCCGGCATCACGGACTGGCATGACGAGCTGAGTCCGTACTACGACCAGGCGAAGCGGATGCTCGGCGTGGTGCAGTACGGCCGGATGACCGATGCCGACAAGGTGATCAAGGCTGTTGCCGACGACATGGGAGTGGGCGATACCTTCATCCAGACGCCGGTCGGTGTGTTCTTCGGTGAACCCGGCCGTACGGTCGCCGACCCCTACTTCGGTGGCGTGGGCCCCGACCGCACCGGTTGCATCGAGTGCGGCGAGTGCATGACGGGATGCCGCCACGGCGCGAAGAACACTCTGCTGAAGAACTATCTGGGTCTGGCCGAGCGGGCAGGAGCCGAGATCATCCCGCTGACCACCGTCACCGATCTCCGCCAGGCCGCCGACGGCGCCTGGGAGGTGATCACCGAACGTACCGGCGCCTGGGCGCGCAAACGGCGGCGCACGTACACCGCTTCGCACGTCGTCCTCGCGGCCGGAACATGGGGTACGCAGCATCTGCTGCACCATCTCAAGGACACGGGAGCGCTGCCCGAGCTGTCCGGCCGGCTCGGTGAGCTGACGCGCACCAATTCCGAGTCCATCGTCGGCGCAGGCAAGATGACCGTCGATCCCGACATGAAGCTCACCGACGGGGTGGCAATCACCTCGTCGTTCCACCCGACGCCCGACACCCACATCGAACCCGTGCGGTACGGCAAGGGTTCGAACGCGATGGGCCTGCTGCAGACGCTCATGACCGACGGCGACGGTCCGGTGCCGCGATGGGTGAAGTTCCTGGGACAGGTCGCGAAGAACCCTGTGAAGATGCTGCGGATGCTGTCCGTCCACCGCTGGAGTGAGCGGACCATCATCGCCCTGGTGATGCAGAATCTGGACAACTCCATCACCACCTACACCACCAAGGGGCTCTTCGGCCGGCGCAAGGTGACCAGCAAGCAGGGCCATGGGCAACCGAATCCCACCTGGATTCCGGCCGGCAACGAGGCGACGCGCCGCATCGCCGAGAAGATCGACGGGGTGCCGGGCGGTACCTGGGGGGAGATCTTCAACATCCCCCTCACCGCGCACTTCCTCGGCGGGGCCGTGATCGGATCCGACCCCGACCACGGGGTCATCGATCCGTATCACCGCGTGTACGGATATCCGACCCTGAGCGTCGTCGACGGGGCGGCGGTTTCCGCGAACCTGGGCGTCAATCCGTCGCTCACCATCGCGGCTCAAGCGGAACGTGCTGCGGCACTGTGGCCGAACAAGGGTGAGGACGACCTGCGGCCCGAGCAAGGTCTGCCCTACCGACGTATCTCGCCGGTCGAACCGAAGAACCCCGTGGTCCCCGTCGACGCTCCTGGTGCGCTGCGCTTGCCGGTCGTCGAGATCAAGAACAGCAGCGACGTCGCGTAACAGAAGTTCGAGGATGCGCGGCCGCGTCGGGATGGCCCGACGCGGCCGCTTAGACTGTTCGGGTGTCGCAAAGCCAGCAGTCCAGACCGGTCGTCGTCGTCGATTTCGGAGCCCAGTACGCGCAGCTGATCGCTCGGCGGGTACGTGAGGCCAACGTCTACTCGGAGGTCGTGCCCCACACGGCCGGTGTCGAGGAGATCGCCGCGAAGAACCCGCGCGCAGTGGTGTTGTCCGGTGGCCCCGCGAGCGTGTACGAGGAGGGCGCCCCGCGCCTCGATCCTTCGCTGTTCGATCTCGGCGTCCCCGTGTTCGGCATCTGCTACGGCTTCCAGGCGATGGCGCAGGCGCTCGGGGGCACGGTCGCGCACACCGGATCGCGCGAGTACGGGCGCACCGAGATGTCGGTCTCGGGTGGTGTGCTGCACGACGGTTTGCCCGCGACGCAGCCGGTGTGGATGAGCCACGGCGACGGCGTCACCGAGGCACCCGAGGGCTTCGAGGTCACGGCGAGCAGTGCCGGAGCCCCGGTGGCGGCCTTCGAGGATCGCGCCCGTCGGCTCGCCGGTGTGCAGTACCACCCCGAGGTGCTGCATTCGCCCCACGGCCAGCAGGTGCTGAGCCGATTCCTGCACGACATCGCCGGCATCCCGGGCGACTGGACCGCTGCGAACATCGCCGATGCGCTCGTCGAGCAGGTGCGTGAGCAGATCGGCGACGGTCGTGCCATCTGTGGTCTGTCCGGTGGTGTGGATTCCGCTGTCGCGGCGGCACTGGTCCAGCGTGCCATTGGCGACCGCCTGACCTGTGTTTTCGTCGACCACGGGCTCATGCGCGAGGGTGAGCGGCAGCAGGTCGAGAAGGACTTCGTCGCCGCTACCGGCGCCCGTCTGATCACCGTCGACGCGTCGGAGACCTTCCTGCGTGAGCTCGCGGGCGTCACCGATCCGGAAACCAAGCGCAAGATCATCGGCCGCGAGTTCATCCGGTCCTTCGAGGGTGCGGTCTCCGAGGTGCTCGGGGAGGGTGCCGACAGAGGCGAAACCGTGAAGTTCCTCGTGCAGGGCACTCTGTATCCGGATGTCGTCGAGTCCGGCGGAGGCTCCGGCACCGCGAACATCAAGAGCCACCACAACGTCGGCGGGCTTCCCGAAGACCTCGAGTTCGAACTCGTCGAACCGCTGCGTCTGCTGTTCAAGGACGAGGTGCGCGCGGTGGGCCGCCAGCTCGGTCTGCCCGAGGAGATCGTCGGGCGCCAGCCGTTCCCCGGTCCGGGGCTGGGTATCCGCATCATCGGCGAGGTCACCCGCGAGCGCCTCGAAATCCTGCGACGTGCCGATTCCATCGCCCGGGAGGAACTCACCTCCGCCGGTCTCGACGGACAGATCTGGCAGTGCCCGGTCGTGCTGCTCGCCGACGTGCGCAGCGTGGGCGTGCAGGGCGACGGCCGCACCTACGGCCACCCGATCGTGCTGCGCCCGGTCTCGAGCGAGGATGCGATGACCGCAGACTGGACGCGACTGCCCTACGAGACCCTCGAACGGATCTCCACCCGCATCACGAACGAGGTGGCCGACGTCAACCGCGTGGTGCTCGACGTGACGAGCAAGCCGCCGGGAACGATCGAGTGGGAGTGATCCATCCTCACCGCGTACGGTGAGACACCGGCGTCCCCCGGACCTGTGGCAGGTCCGGGGGACGCCGTCTTTCCCGGGTAGGTCGTCCTACGGTAGTGCCGTCACGGTTTCCGGCGGTTGGGGAGGAACACCAGCACCGCTCCGACCAGTAGGGCGGCGCCCACGAGCACCCATCCCAGATCGACGTTGGCGAGGAAGTCGAGGGGGAACGGCCCGATGATCGCCCAGGCGCTGACGATCAGCGCGACCAGCGCGGCCAGCAGGAGCAGGAGAGAGGGGCCGCGACGGGTACATCCGGTACATCCGGGTCGGTTCTCGGTCTGTGTTCCGGTATCGGGATCAGCCACGTTGCACCTCCAGAGATCCGAACTGTACGGCCGCGTCCAAGGTCAGGACCGGCCCTTTCTCCCCGTCCGTGCCGGTATCGAGACCCGGTTCGGGGCACTGGGTCACCTCGCCGGCCCGGACATCGCAGGTGGCGCGGACGTCGAGATCTTCGGGCAGCAGTACCTCGACGCTTCCGAAACGCCCGTCGACGCTCACTGTGCGATCCTCCGTGAGCTCGAGTCCTCGCAGGTCCAGGCTCATGGAACCGAAACGGGAGTTGTACTCGGGCTGCAACTGCTCGGCGGTGGTGGGTGCCCAGTTCCGGCTGCCCCACGAGGACGTGTCGATCGGCCCGGCGATCGAGGCGAGGACGACGAATCCGAGCAGGGGACCGGTCACGACGAGCAGCCCGTGACCGCGATGCAGGAACGCACCGATCAGCAGGCCCACACCGATGACCGCGAGTGCGACGGCGCCCACCCGTGCCGGGGTCACCCAGGCGAGGTCGGCGGCGGCTCCGAGGGCACCGGTCACGGCAGCGGCGATCACAGCCAGGCCGAGGACCGTGGTGGTCAGGCGCGAACGACGGTTCGTGACGACGGCTGGTTCGTGCCTGGGTGCCGGCTCGGGGAGATCCCACGCGAACGGGGCTACCCCGAGAGGATCCCATGCCGGCGGAGAGGGCTGCTCGGGAGAGCGCGTCTCGGCACCCGAGCTCGGGGTGTCGGTGTCCTTGCGTAGGTCGGGCATCGTGGACGGCTTCCTCTCCGTGGTCTCGGCGTCGTTCGTCGGGTCTGTGGACTCGGCAGTGGACTCGGCAGACGTGGGTGCCGGCGTGGTCGCGTCCTCGGTCCAGGTCTCCGGGCCGGGGCGCATGTGCCAGGATCCGGCGTGCGCACCCCACATGAAGTGGTACGGATTCACCATCGATGGTTGACGAAAGTCCGCCTGGCCGGGGAAGGGTGATCCTTCCGGTGCGGGGAGAACGGGCGGCTCGGGACGCCGCTGGTACAGCAGCCACCATCCACCGAGCAGCAACAGCGTTCCTATGAATCCGGAACCTCCCGAACCTGCGCCCACAGGTCCGATGGCGCCCGCCGCGATCGCCAGGGCCACCAGGAGCACCACGATCTTGGTCGTCGAATCCGAGCTCGAACCCCGCCCCACGAGCGATTCGAGTGGAGAGACGTCGTCGCCGTGACGAGGGAAGAGCAGCCAGGCCGCCAGGTAGAGGACCAGACCGCCTCCGCCGAACAGTGCGGATGCGACGAAGACGACCCGGACGAGCACAGGATCGATGCCGTACCGCACGCCGATTCCCGAGCACACGCCCCCGATGTGCCCTTCCTTCGGCAGTCGCACAGGGCGGGTTCGCCACATGTCCGCCACCTGCTCCTGAAAGTTCCTCGTGTCCATGGCACTCATCCTGGTGTGCTTCCGCGTGCAGCACATCAGGGACCAACCCTGATTTCCACGTGCTCGAGCGGAACCCGGACATCAGGGTTCGTCCCCGATGCCGGGAGCGGCGAGGTCGTGCCAGTATCGAAGTGTGCACCCCGTACCCGGATTACCCGTGACCGTTCCCCGTCTCGAAAGACGGGTGGGCGGTCGCATCGTGGGTGGTGTGGCCGGCGGTGTCGCCGATCATCTCGACATCGACGCCACCAAGGTGCGGGTTGCGTTCACTGTGCTCGCCGCCCTCGGTGGATTCGGGATCGCGGCCTACGGTCTGTTGTGGATGTTCGTGCCTCCGGGCTCGGACACCGATCGCCCCACCGGCCCCGAACGTCGTCGTGCCATCGGGCTGGCCTTCATGGGTATCGGTCTGGCGGTAGGACTTTCGTGGTTGTTCAGTGGTGGTGCCGCCGGGCTGGTGCTGCCCGTCATCGTGGCCGTCGTCGGTGCGGCGCTGGTGTGGCGCGAGTTCGATGTCGAAGGCCCGAGGTCGGTCCTCGGCCTGCCCGCTCGTCCGACGGTTCTCACCTGGGCTCGCGTGCTCGGTGGTCTGACTCTCGTGGTCACCGGACTCGGGGTGATGGTCATCGCGCAGGTCGACGTGGCGGCACTGCGCTCGTCGCTGCTGGCGGTGGTGGTCACGCTGATCGGGGCGACGCTGCTATCTGTGCCGTTGTGGATCCGGATGTGGCGCGCCCTCGAAACCGAACGCGCCGCCCGGGTGCGCAACGAGGAGCGCGAGGAGATCGCGTCGCACCTGCACGACTCGGTGCTGCAGACACTCGCGCTCATCCAGAAGCAGGCCGACGACCAGCAGGAGGTGCTGCGCCTGGCACGAAGTCAGGAACGCGAACTGCGCCGCTGGCTGTTCGGCGGGGACGAGTCACCCCGCACCTCGCTCGCCGAGACTCTGCGCACCATCGCCGGTGAGGTGGAGGACCAGTACGGATTGTCCGTCGAACCCGTCATCGTCGGTGATATCGCGCCCGACGACAGCGATCTGACCCCTGAGGCCGCGACCGCCGTGCTCGGCGCGACCCGCGAGGCGCTCGTCAACGCCGCCAAGCATGCCGGGGTGGACAGCGTGGATCTGTTCGCCGAGGTCGAGCCGCATCAGGTCAGTGTGTTCGTACGCGACCGCGGCGTCGGATTCGATCCCGAGGAGGTACCGGCCGACCGGCAGGGGCTGGCCAGGTCGATCCGGGCGCGAGTGGAACGTCGCGGTGGCCGCACCGTCGTGAAGTCGAGTCCCGGCAAGGGAACCGAGGTGCGTATTCACGTGCCGCGCACGGGCCGGACCGATACCGAGCGAGAAAAGGACCCGACGTCGACCTTAGAGTGGGAGGTGACCGACCCCCGCCCCGAGGAGCAGACACAGTGACTTCGATTCCGGCGACATCGTCCGATGCCACCGAGAACACCCGTCCCTTTCGTGTCTTCCTGGTGGACGACCACGCCGTGTTCCGCTCGGGGGTGCGCACCGAACTGGGACGCGAATCCGACATGGAGATCGTGGGTGAGGCCGGCGGTGTCTCCGAGGCCGTCGCCGGAATCGGTTCGAGCAAGCCGGACGTCGTACTGCTCGACGTCCACATGCCCGACGGTGGGGGTGTGGCGGTGCTCCAACGGATTCCGGACGGCCCGGTATGTCTGGCGCTGAGCGTGTCCGATGCCGCCGAGGACGTCATCGCGGTGATCCGTGCCGGGGCGCGCGGATACGTGACGAAGACGATCTCCGGCCCGGATCTGGCCGACGCAGTCCGGCGGGTCGCGGGGGGAGACGCGGTGTTCAGCCCGCGTCTCGCCGGTTTCGTCCTCGACTCGTTCACCGGGCGGTCGGCCGCGCCGGAACCGCCTCTCGATCCCGAGCTCGACTCCCTGACCCCGCGGGAACTCGAGGTGCTGCGCCTGCTTGCTCGCGGTTACACCTACCGCGAGATCGCCGAGGAGCTCGTGATCTCGGTGAAGACCGTCGAGACGCATGCGTCGAACGTCCTGCGCAAGACGCAGCAGTCGAACCGTAATGCGCTGACACGCTGGGCGCATCGGCGTCGCATCGACTGATCGCTGCCGGCGACCGAGCGGTTCTCGTCGACGAGATCTGCGCAGTCGCCACGACGTTTGCGGCGGCGCCGCTGCGGGTCAGACGACCAGGGCGATGACGACGGCGATGACGAGCGCCACGACGATCACCGCGACCATCACCGCCATCGCCAGGGGCGCATAGGCGACGAGGCGGTCCTGTGGATTGTCGGGCACCGGCCCGTCCGGGAGCAGGCGGTCGAGCAGATCCGACGGGGAGAATCCCTTCCCGGACCCCTTCGTACCTCCGGAGGACTGCGCTGCGGCCCCCAGGGGGCGGTCGACGAAGGAACCTCGCGGACGCGCCGGTTCGGCGAACTGCGCCGAACGCTGTGCCCACGAGGGGATGGTTCCGTCCTCGGTCTGGATGGGGCGGCCCCGCAAGGCCTCCGCGGAGCTGCCCGGTCCGAGGACGACACGGGCGAGAAGATCGCGTGCCTGCGCCATCGTCGGGCGCCGCGCCGGGTCGGGCTGCAGCATCTCGAGCAGGGGTTCGGTGAGCGGACCCGTGTGCGTGGGCATGATGATCTCGGCCCGGGCGACCCGGTGCAGCAATGCGATCGAATCGGTTTCGAAACCGAAGGGCGGCTGCCCTTCGATCGCGGTGTAGAGCGTGGCGCCGAGCGAGAACACGTCGCTGGCCTCGGTGGGGTCGTTGCCGCGCGCGACCTCCGGGGCGAAATAGGCGGGCGTTCCGATGATCACGCCGTCGGGATCGTTGTCGCCCTTCGCGCGGGCGATACCGAAGTCGCTGATCTTCACGATGCCTGCATCACGCCCACGCTCGGCGATGAGGATGTTGCCGGGTTTGACGTCGCGATGGACGATTCCGGCGGCGTGGGCGGCGGTGAGCGCGTCGGCGACGTTCGCTCCGATCTGCGCCACCACGTACGGCGGGAGCGTGTCGACGACGTTCATCACCTTCGCCAGACTGCGGGACGGCAGGTGTTCCATGACGAGCCACGGCTCGCCGTAGTGCAGTGCCATGTCGTACATCGAGATGGCGTGCTCGTGTGCGAGCTGCGCTGCCGCCCTGCCTTCCCGGAGCGCGCGGCGACGGAGCTCTTCGGCCTCGTCGGGATCGAGATCGGCAGTGGAGATCACCTGTTTGACAGCGACATCGCGGCCCAGACGGGTATCGCGCGCGAGCCAGACGGCGCCCATGCCGCCCCCACCGAGCTTGGAATCGAGCCGATATCGACCGGCCACCAAGTGATCCGGCCCTACGGCCCGTCCTGCCCACGCCTGCTCTGCCACTCGATCGAGGGTAGTCGATCGGAGGTGGTGAACCGGGTGGAAGTCGTGTGACCTGCGCGGTAGGTCTCTGCTTGACGGAGAGCACCGGAGTCGGGTCTACTTGAGAAATCGAAAGTATGTTCGAATAAAGTTCGAGCCTGGCCACGACTTCCCCGTGGTCGGCCGGTCGTGTGCGTAAGACGGCAGGCGGATGACAAGGGGTGACAGTGGGCGAGGTGGCCGAATTTTCGGTGGGCGGCGAAGATGCGACCCGCGCGGAGCGGATCGAGGCGTTGCGTCGCCGTATCGCATCGGTACCGGCACGCGGCGAGTTGTCGGCGGTCGCGCGAGGCCGGGTCGAGACCACAGCCGACCGCATTCTGCCCGTTCCGGATCCCCTCGCGGAACTGTTCCCGCACGGCGGCCTGGTACGAGGGAGCATCGTCGCTGTCTCCGGCGCCACCTCGCTTCTCCTCGGGATGCTCGCGTCCGTGACCGCTTCGGGCGGGTACGCCGCGGTGATCGGTCAGCGCAGGTTGGGCTTGCTCGCCGCGGCGGAGATGGGAGCCCGATTGCACCGACTGGCGGTGATCCCCGACCCCGGACCGGATCCGGTGGAGATCGCCGCGGTACTACTCGACGGGATCGACCTGGTGGTGCTGGGGCTCGGCGGAGCATCGGTGCCCCCATCCCGTACCCGCGCGGTCGCTGCCCGGGTGCGGAGCAAACAGTCCGTCCTCGTGGTCACCGATGGCCGCTGGGAGGGGGCACAGGTGCGACTCGAGGCGCGAGTCGACGGTTATCGGGGTGTGGACGGTCCGGACAGGGGCCGATTGTGCGCGACCCGATTGTCGGTCCGGGCACACGGACGGGCGTTCTCCCCGCGCGCTATGCGCGTCGAGGTGTGCGCCGACCGCAGCGCCGTCGAATGGACGAGTGGCGATCGGAATCGTCTGGAGGACGGTCGTTTCCGTAAAGCAGCCCGGTGAACGGCTCGTCTCTTCGCCGACCGCCCGCCCGGGTCGTGGCCCTCTGGTGCCCCGACTGGCCCGCGGTAGCCGCTGCCACCGCCGCCGAATTGCCTGCGACCGTCCCGATCGCGGTGGTCTCGGCGAATCGTGTCGTCGCATGCTCGGCCTCGGCGCGGGTCGCGGGGGTCCGGCGCGGTCTGAGGCGGCGCGAGGCTCAGGCTCGCTGTCCGGAACTGCATGTGGCCCGCGCGGATCCGGATCTCGAGGCGCGGACGTTCGAAGCGGTGGTGGCTGCGATCGACGCGGTGGCCCCGGGCGTGGAGGTCTTGCGTCCGGGATTGGTGGTGCTCGCGGCGCGCGGTGTGGTCCGGTGGTTCGGCTCGGAAGAGGCCGCTGCGGAAGCCTTGATCGACGCGGTCGCGGCCACCGGGGTGGAGTGTCAGGTCGGTATCGCCGACGAATTGTCCACCGCGGTCCTCGCCGCGCGGCGTGACGCCCTGGTGCCGGCGGGGCGGTGCGCCGAGTTCCTCGCCCCACTGCCCGTCTCGTATCTTGCGGTGGAGCCGGCTCTGGCGGCATCCCGGCGAGTCGACACGGTGGACCTCCTGCGACGACTCGGGATTCGCACCATCGGAGCGTTCGCTGCGCTGTCCCCGGTCGATGTGGCCTCGCGATTCGATGCGGACGTGGTCGCTGCCCACCGGAGTGCACGGGGACTGCCGGAACGTCCCCCCTCGGGGCGGCCGATACCTCCGGACCTGACGGTCGAGCATGTCTGCGACCCGCCAATCGACCGGGTGGACGCGGCGGCCTTCGCCGGTCGCACACTCGCCGAACTGCTCCACACCCGACTCGCCGCGGCCGGGGTCGCGTGCACACGACTGCTCGTGACGGCACGCACCGGGGCGGGGGAGGAACTCGCGCGCACCTGGCGCTGCGCCGAACCACTCACCCCCGAGGGCACGGCCGACCGGGTGCGGTGGCAGCTCGACGGGTGGCTCACCGGTCGCAATGCGAACCGCCCCACGGCAGGAATCGTGTTGTTGCGCCTCGAACCGGTCGAGGTCGTGACCGCCGGCGCGCTGCAACCGGGGCTGTGGGGTGGTGTCGGAGACGAGGACGAACGAGCACGTCGAGCGCTCGTCCGGGTACAGGGGCTGCTCGGCGGAGATGCTGTCCGGACCGGAGTACTCGGCGGAGGGCGCGGGCCCACCGAACGGATCGTCCTCGTGCCCGTCGGAGACGAGGTGATACCGCACTCCGATCCTGAGGCACCCTGGCCGGGCCGACTGCCGCCCCCGGCTCCCGCGCTGGTGTTGCACGCACCCCCCGCGATCCGCCTGGACGACGACGTGGGGAATCCGGTCTCGGTGACCGAGCGCGGCCTGCTCAGTGGGTCACCTGCTCGGCTGCGATGGGGAAGTCGCAGTTGGACGGTGATCGGATGGGCCGGTCCGTGGCCGGTGGACGACTGCTGGTGGGATCCGGCCGCTGCGCGGTGTATTGCCCGCCTACAGGTGCTGCTCCACGGATCCCGGGCGTTGCTGGTGTTCTTCGGCGCGGACGGCTGGCGGGTGGAGGGTGTCTACGACTGAGTAGGCTCGATCATCATGAGATCTCGGGTTCTCACCGCTGCGCCGAACGGGGTCGACCTCGCATATCGCGAGATCACGTCGCCCGCTGCCGCACGTTCCGTCCCGGTGCTGCTGGTGCACGGAATGGGTGGCGACGGGCGCACGTGGACCCGGTTCGCCGGAGCGCTGGTGAAGGCCGGCCGGCGAGTGATCACGGTCGATCTGCGCGGACACGGACGCAGCGCCCGGGCCGCCTCGTACCACTTCGGCGAGTTCGTCGCCGATGTCGCCGGGTTGTGTGCTCATCTCGGTGTCGATGCCGTCGACCTCGTCGGCCACTCGCTCGGCGGCCACGTCGGATCTCTGGTCGCGCAGAGGCATCCCGGCTTGATCCGGCGGCTCGTCCTCGAGGAGACACCCCTGCCGCTACGGGAGGGGGATCCGGTGCCGAAGGTGCCCGCCCACCGTCCGACTCCTGCGGAGTTGTGGCATGCGACCAGCAGTCTGGTGTTCAACCCCCGAGCGGTCACCGCGTTCGACCGTTCGATGACCACCTCCGTCGTCACCCAGTTCCACACGCCGAATCCGACGTGGTGGCGCCATCTTCCGTCGCTCGACGCACCCACCCTCCTGCTGCGCGGCGTGCGGCGCGGCAGCATGGTCGACCCGCGACTCCTGGCGGCGGCGCTCGAGGCGCTCCCATCGGCATCCGTGCGGGAGGTCGGCTGCGGGCACAGCATCCACCGCGACCGTGCCCGGGATTTCGCAGCAGCAGTCGTCCCGTTCCTCACGGATCGAGTCGTTACCTAGACTGCACGATCGTGCGCATCGCGACATTCAACATAAACGGCATCCGCGCTGCACAGCGGCGTGGATTCGAGGACTGGCTGCGCGAGCGCAATCCCGATGTCGTGGCCCTGCAGGAGGTACGCGCTCCGGCGGCTGCGATCCCCCACGGTGTGTTCGGCAAGTACCACCTCGCCTACGACGAGGGCACCCTTCCCGGCCGGAACGGCGTCGGGATTCTGACACTCCACGAGCCGGCGGCCGTGCGCACCTGGAGCGGCACCGCCCTGGTGCGGTTACCCGGTGAGGAACACGTCGACCGGATCGAGTTCGACCGGGGACCGCTGGCACGGGGGCTGGCCGAGTTCGCCCATGAAGGCCGATACGTGGAGGTGGACCTTGCCGACGCGCCGATCACCGTGGCGTCGCTGTACCTACCGAAGGGTGGTCTTCCGGCGCACCTCCAGAAACCCGGTCGCATGCGCGACGAACCGGACGGAGGTGTCCGGTACCGACGCAAGATGCGCTTTCTCGCCGCCTTCACCCGGCAACTGACCCGTACCCGACTCGCGGCGAACGCCCGGGGCCGTGAGTTCCTCGTGATGGGCGACTTCAACGTCGCACACACGCGATACGACGTGCGCAACTGGCGGCGCCGCGGCAGGGCCGAGGGCTTTCTCCCGGAGGAACGTGCCTGGTTCGGCTCGCTGCTGTCGCCGCGCACCCTCGTCGACGTCGTCCGCCGGCATCATCCGGAGACGGACGGACCCTATTCGTGGTGGTCGTGGCTGGGGGATTCGTTCGCGTCGGACTCCGGCTGGCGGATCGACTACCACCTCGCCACCCCGCGACTGGCCAAGACCGCGATCTCCGCGGGGACCGACCGTGATCCGTCGCCGGACCGGCGGATCAGCGACCATGCGCCGGTCGTCGTGGACTACGACATGTGATCAGTACATGGTGACGATCTGACGAAGGGCTGCTCCGTCGGCCAGAGTGTCCATCGCCTCGTTGATCCGGCGGAGCGGCAGGTGACCGGTGACGAGGCGTTCGACCGGGAGGCGTCCCTCGCGCCACATGTCCACGAACCGGGGGATGTCGCGGCTCGGGACGGCGGAGCCGAGATAGCTGCCGACCAGCGAACGCCCCTCGCCGACGAGGGCTGCGGGTGAGACTTCGAGCCGGGCGTCGGGTGCGGGAAGCCCGACGGTCACCGTGGTGCCTCCCGGACCCGTGAGCGCGACCGCCGTGACGAGTGCGGGCACGCTTCCCGCGGCTTCGACGACCAGCCTCGCCTTCACGCCCCGGTCGATGGCCTCGTCCGGTGAGAAGACGTGCTCGGCGCCCAGCGCGCGGGCCGTCTCCCGCTTGTCCGGGGAAGTGTCCACGGCGATTACGGTGACGTCGTCGTGAGCCAGGGCCACGAGCAGGGCGGCCATGCCCACTCCGCCGAGACCGACGACGACGAGGGTGTCTCCGGGCAGTGGGCGAGCGGCATTGACGACCGCGCCGCCACCGGTCAGCACGGCGCATCCCATGAGCGCGGCGACTTCGGCGGGTACGTCGTCGCCGACACCGACGAGGGATCGCGTATCGACGACGGCATGTGTCGCGAAGGCCGACACCCCCAGGTGGTGGTGGACATCGCCCTCGCGGCGGTGCAGTCGCCGGGCACCCGACAGCAGCGTTCCGGCGGCGTTCGCGGACGAACCCGGGATGCAGGGGCGGGTGCCGTTGCTCGCGCAGCCTTCGCATTCTCCGCAGCGCGGCATGAAGGTCATCACGACCCGCTCACCGACCGAGAATCCGGTGACGTCGTCACCGAGTTCGATGATGCGACCGGCCGCTTCGTGACCGAGGAGCATGGGCACCGGACGTGGCCGGTTGCCGTCGACGACGGACAGATCGGAGTGGCACACACCGGCACATTCGATCCGGACGAGCGCTTCGCCCGCTCCCGGCGGATCCAATTCGAGTGTGTCCACAGTCAGCGGTGTGGACTGCCGGTAACGGCGCCCACGTCCGATCTCCTCCAGAACTGCTCCCGTGATCCGCACGAGTCTCCCTTCCGTGGGTCGGTGGATCGTTCGTCCCCCTGGCCGTTCGTACCCCTAGCATCGTGAGCATGTCACTTACTCGGGCGGATCGCTTCCTCGTCGGCGCCACCGCCGTCTTCATCGTCTCCCAGGCGAACATCGGCCGGGTTCTGGGATCCACGGCCACGACGGTGGGCACCGTGCAGACCACCTTCTCGGCCTCGAAGTACCGGAAGATCCTCGACAATCTCGGTCCCGACGAGATCGAGCGTTACCGGCAGCACTACTACTGGGACATGGTGCATCCGGCGACCTTCGCCATCGCGTTGCGCGCAGGTGCGCGATCGCTCGACGAACACCGTCCGCTCTCGCCGCGCACGCGCCGGATCCTGATGGCCGCACCGGTGATCGCCGCCGCGGGCGACTACGTGGAGAACGTCGTCGGCCTGTATCTGCTCGACCACCGGACTCGCATCGACGACCGGACGGTCCGTGCCGCATCGACCGTCAGTGTGACCAAATGGGTGCTGGCGCTGGGCAGCTTCGCGTATCTCTCGCAGGGATTCCTGCGAGTGTGGGGCAAGGCCGCACTCCGCCGTCTGCGCCGCGAGGGATGAGGCACGGCGTGGAGGGTGCCGACCCCCTGCGGGAGAACGCGGGCCACAATGTCCGCGTGACGACCCTCCCCGCTGCCACCTGCGCCACGATGTCCGCTCTCGACGAGCCGCTGCCCGGAACGGCCGCGACAGCTCCGGGTTATGTGTGCTTCGAGGTGCCGACCGGCTGGGGCCGCGACGTGCTCGACGGCACCGCTCTCGGTGCCGATCTGTCGGAGGAACTGTCCGCGAGGGCGAAGACGGCGGATGTGCGGATCCTGTTCGTCCGGCGGCCCGGTCGTGACGTCGTGCGCGAGACCCGGACGGTCCTGATCGCCCGCACCGAACCGGAGAACGCCTGGTGCGAGCGGGTCGAGATCGCCGATCCCGCAGAACTGCTCGACATCGTCCCCCGAGTGCTCGCGGGTCCGGCTCCCGGCATCGGCACTGCGGTGCAGGGTCCGATCGCCCTCGTGTGCGCTCACGGCAAACGTGACCGGTGCTGTGCCGTGCTCGGCCGTCCGATCGCTGCCGCTCTCACCTCGGAGTTCGGAGCGGACGTGTGGGAGTGCTCGCACACCGGCGGGCACCGCTTCGCACCCTCGATGATCGTGCTTCCCACGGGCTACACCTACGGGCGCCTCGACGTGGACGACAGCGCCACCGCCCTCCGTGAGCTCCGAGGCGGAGGGGTGTACACCCGAGGGCTGCGGGGTCGAAGCACGTGGAGTGCGGCCGGGCAGGTCGCCGAGATCGCTGTCCGCGAGGCGATCGGCGACTACTCGATGGATGCCGTGACCGTCGAGGACGGAGACGAGCCGATCGTGCGTCACCGCGACGGCCGGGCGTGGCAGGTCGGGACGGAGACCTCGGAACTGCCGGCGCGACCGGCGAGCTGCGGTGCCGCTGCCAAGCCGATACGTCCCGTGGTCGCGACGACGATCACCCCGCTCCGGTAACCAGGAACGGAGCGAGCGGCAGGGGCGGTCTCAGTGCCCCAGACCGACCTTCGCGTGCACGCGTTTCATCCACGCCGGGGCCCACCAGTTGGCCTCGCCCATGAGCTTGACCAACGACGGCACGAGCAGCATGCGCACGATCGTCGCGTCGATGATCAACGCGACGATCATGCCCACCCCGAGGAAGCGCATGATCGACAGGCCGGAGATGGTGAAGGCGCCGGTGACCACGATCAACAGGAGCGCTGCGGCGGTGACGACGCGTCCCGTGCGGGCGATGCCGTACTCGACCGCTTCGACCGTTGTCGCCCCGGCTGCGCGAGCCTCCATCATGCGGGACATGAGGAACACCTCGTAGTCGGTGGACAGGCCGAAGACCACCGCCAGGATCAGGACGACGAAGGTCGGTTCCATCGCCGCGGGAACGACATGCAACAGGGAGGCGCCGTTCCCGAGTTGGAACACCCAGGTCAGAACGCCGAAGGTCGCAGCGAGGCTCAAGGCTGCCATGAGCACCGCCTTGATCGGCAGTGCCACCGACCCGAACGCCAGGAAGAGCAGCACCAGGGTGGAGATCACCATGACCGCGATCATCCAGGGGAGAGATTCCGAGACGGCCTGGTTCGCATCGTCGACGAGGGCCCGACCACCTCCGACCAACAGGTCGGTGCCGTCCGGCACGGGGAGGGCGCGTAGTTCACCGGTGATCGCACTCGCCCGCTCGGTGCCGTCGACGCCCTGCGCGTAGAGGGCCTGGAGAACCACCACGTCGGATTCCTCACCGACGATGACGGTCTGCGAGATGCCGTCGACCTTGGCGACCTCACCGGCCACCGTGCGCACGGCAGCACTGTCAGGGGCCTGCCCGTTCTCCCCGCGCAGGACGAGCGTCGCGCCGTTGCCGGTGCTCGGGAACTCGTCGAGCAGGGTCTGGGTGGCCGCGCGGGCCTCACTGTCCTCGGGCAGAGCCGTGTACTCGATCTCCCCGAAGCGGGCCTCGACCACGGGCGAAGCCAGTACGAGCAGACCCGCGGTGATCACCACGGCGATCGTCGCGGGACGGCGCACCACCCTGCGGACGACACCTCCCCAGAAGCGTCGCGCCCGGGCCTCGCTGCGAGTGGAGCTCTCCCGATCCCAGGTCCACGCGTTGATACGGTGGCCGAGCATCGTCAGCAGCGCCGGAACGGCGGTCAGCGACAACACGGCAGCGCCGAGGACAGCGGCCATGGCGCCGAGGCCGAGCGATCGCAGCACCGTCTGCGGGAAGACGAGCATGCCGGCGAAAGCGCAGATCAGCAGGGCTGCGGAGAACATCACGGTGTGACCGGCGGTGGCCATCGTCCGTTTCACCGCCGAGGCGACGTCCGAGCCCGCGGCGAGTTCCTCGCGATAGCGGCCGACGATGAACAGTCCGTAGTCGATGGCCAGACCCAGGCCGATCAGCGACGTGATGTTGAGCGCATAGGACGACACGTCGGTGAAGATCGACAACAGGCGCAGCGTGGCGAGGGACGAGAAGATCGCCAGCACTCCCACGAACACCGGAACCGCGGCGGCGATCACACCGCCGAAGATGAACACGAGCAACACCAGCGTGATCGGAATCGCGATGAGTTCGGATCGGACGAGGTCGCTTTCCAAGGTGTCCGTGAACTCGATGGCGACCACGGTGTTGCCGGCGAACTGCGACTCCACGCCCGGGACCTCGAGCAGTTCGAGCGCATCGGGGAAGTTCGCGGTGGTGACGCCGGAGTTCGCGCCGAGTGTGATCGACGCGGCTACGCTGCGTTGATCGGTCGACAGCAGCATCTGGTTCAGCGGCGGGGGAGCGGTCCAGTAGGTCGAGATCGTCTCGGCGGGGACCGCCTCCTGGAACTCGGCGAGAGTTCTCTCGACGTCGGGACGGATGTCGTCGATCGTGCGCCCTTCGGGTGCGGTGTAGAGCGCGATGATGTCCGCGGCCTGCGACCCGAAGTTCTCGTAGATGATCCGCTCGACCTCGACGGCTTCGCTGTCTGGGTCGTAGTAGCCCGTACCCGCCAGCTTGCCGAAGATCCCGACACCCCAGGCGCCCGCGAAGAGCACGATGAGCAACACGATCGCCAGTACCCACCGGCTCCTGGTGACGACGATCTCGGCCCAGCGATTCATGCGCACTCCCGGTTCCGCTGACGATTGTGACGATCGGCAACTGTACTGGCGCCTGACGGGGAGGATTTCACCGCGCTCGGCGCAACCGGGAGGGAGGTCTCCGACGGAGGGAAGGAGGGGCGGACCGACGCGCCGGATGCCTCACGGCACGTTGCGCAACGTGGCTCCAGCCGGACGGTATTCCACGAAGGCGTTTTCTCATCGGCTCCGGGGCGTACGCGACGCGCCGATCCACACTCCTCAACAGGGGTGGCCGCCGATCCATTCCCGAAGCGGTGGAAGTGACGGGGTTCATCCACCGTCGTGCGCATGATGCGCGGCGCCGGTCGCGTGCGTCACCTCGTGCACCTCGTCGGCGCCGACCACCACGAACTGTCCCATCATGCCGCTGTCCTGTGTACCAGGAGTTTCACGACATTCATGCTCGCGCTCCCACACCGTCGGCACATCCGGCGTGGAACCGGATCTCGCGGTGGGGGAGAACCCTGACGGACACTCAGGAGATGCTGCGCAGGCGCGCGGCCCGGCGCACGAGATGGTCGCGCTCGGGGACGCTGGTCGCGAGATGCGCGGCCTCCGCGTACAGCCGTGCTGCCGTTGCCGTGTCGCCGGCGCGCTCGTGGAGATAGGCGGAGGCCGCCGTGTATCGGGGCAAGGTGGGATCGAGCTCCGCCAAAGCGGCCAGGCCTGCCTGGGGGCCGTCTGCCTCACCGAGCGCGACGGCGCGGTTGAGGCGTGCCACGGGATTGTCCGTGAACCGCAGGAGTTCGTCGTACCACTCGGCGATCTGTACCCAGTCGGTCTCCTCGGAGGTGCGCGCGTCGGCGTGCAGCGCGGCCACGGCCGCCTGTGCCTGGAACTCCCCGAGCCTGTCGCGAGCGAGCGCGGCCTGGAGGATCTGCACTCCCTCACCGATCATCTGCGTGTCCCACAACCGGCGGTCCTGTTCGGCGAGGGGGACGAGGCTGCCGTCCGGCCGGGTTCGTGCCGCCCGGCGGGCGTGGTGGAGCAACATCAAGGCGAGCAGGCCCGCCACCTCTTCGTGGTCGATCACCGCCGCCAGCCGGCGCGTGAGGCGGATGGACTCGGTGGCCAGGTCGACGTCGCCCGAATAGCCCTCGTTGAAGACGAGATAGAGCACTCGCAGCACCGTGGCCACGTCACCCGGCCGGTCCAGCCGCACGTCCGCGACCGTGCGTTTGGCCCGGCTGATCCGCTGGGCCATCGTCGCTTCCGGGACGAGATATGCCTGGGCGATCTGCTTGGTGGTCAGTCCTCCCACGGCGCGCAGGGTCAGCGCGACGGCCGATGCGGGAGTGAGGGACGGATGGGCGCACAGGAAGTACAGGGCCAGCGTGTCGTCCACCGACCCCGCCGGGCCCGGGCGGGGCTCCGCCTCGACGAGGATCTCGCGGCGTCTGCGGGAGCTGTCCGCGCGCACGGTGTCGAGGAATCTGCGCCAGGCCACCGAGACCAGCCAGCCCTTCGGGTCGCGCGGCGGCTCCTCCGGCCATACCCGGAGGGCTTCGACGAGTGCGTCCTGCACGGCATCCTCGGCCGCCGCGAAATCCGATCCGCGGCGGACGAGGATGCCGATCACGGCGGGAACCAGCGTGCGCAGAAGAGTGTCGTCGCCGATAGTTGCCGCCACGGCCCTCACTCCGTGACGGTGGGAGGCGCCGTGAGAAACGGCCGGACCTCGAGCCATTCGTGGATGGGCTTTCCGCCCGCTCCCGGCGCGGCGGAGAGTTCGCCGGCCAGTTCGAGGGCCCGGTCGTAGCTGTCGACGTCGATCACCATCCACCCGGCGATGAGCTCCTTCGTCTCCGGGAACGGCCCGTCGGTGACGGGGGGACGCCCCTCGCCGTCGTACCGGACGAAGGTGCCCTCGGGTGAGAGCGCCTGGGCGTCGACGAACTCGCCGGTGCTCTCGAGGCGGGCGGCGAAATCGTTCATGAACCCGATGTGGGCGGAGACCTCGTCCGGCTCCCACTGATCCATGGGTACGTCGTTCACCGCAGCCGGGGCGCCGCGGTAATGCTTGAGCAGCAGGTACTTGGCCATGCTCTTCTCCTCTGTGCGGTACGGCCCATTGTGGCCGTGCTCATGGAGGAGACGGAACCGCTTCCCGATTCTCGACATCCCGCCGCGGAGTCTCCGAGGTTAAGGTCGCGGCATGCGTATTCATCTCGGACCCGGCCATGACGACCATCTCGCCGCGGCGATCGTCGCCGGCGGCGGAACCATCTCCGAGCTGGATGAGGCCGACGCCCTGGTGTGGGACGGAAGCGCCGAGGAGTTCCCGGCTCTGCCCGATCGGGTGCGATGGGTGCAGCTCACCTATGCCGGCATCGAACCGTTCTTCCGGGCGGGCCTGATCGACGACCGGCGGGTGTGGGCGAATGCATCCGGTGTGTACGCCGACAATGTGGCCGAATATGCGGTCGGGGCGCTGCTCGTGGGGTTGCGGCAGTTCCACGCGTCGATCGCCGCGAAGCGGTGGAGCAAGGATCTGCTCGACCCGCGGGTCCGCACGCTCCACGGATCGACCGTCGCGATCGTCGGGTGCGGCGGCATCGGCCGGGCGATGATCCCCCGATTGCGGGCATTCGGTGCGGACGTCGTCGCGGTCAACCGGTCGGGGCGTCCGGTGGAAGGGGCGAAGGTGACCTTGCCGGCCGACCGGACGGCGGAGGTGTGGTCGCTGGCCGATCACTTCGTGGTCGCCGCACCTGCGACCGCCGAGACCGACCGTCTCGTCGACGCCGCAGCCCTCGGGGCGATGCCGGAGACGGCGTGGCTGGTGAACGTTGCGCGAGGCAATCTCGTCGACACCGATGCGCTGGTGGAAGCGCTCCGGAACGGAGTGATCGCCGGGGCGGTACTCGACGTCACCGATCCCGAACCGTTGCCGGAGGGTCATCCCCTGTGGGATCTCGACAATGCCGTGATCACTCCGCACATCGCCAACACCCGCAGCCGTCTGACGGAGACCTTCGCCCCCACACTCGAGGAGAACGTACGTCGGTTCGCCGCGGGCGAGGAACCGATCGCCCGCGTCGACCCGAACGCGGGTTACTGATCTCTCTCGGCAGCCTCCTTGATCGCCG
Organism: Rhodococcus sp. NPDC047139; assembly: GCF_040643435.1. Taxonomy (NCBI): domain Bacteria; kingdom Bacillati; phylum Actinomycetota; class Actinomycetes; order Mycobacteriales; family Nocardiaceae; genus Rhodococcus; species Rhodococcus sp. NPDC047139. The sequence goes on along the minus strand of NZ_JBEYUH010000009.1, from coordinate 105,458 downwards.
ACAGGCGACGTTCCCAGCCCGCCCCCACGGCGTCGATCGCGCGTCCCACGGCGCTGAGCCTCGATCCGGCTGCGGAGAACCGGATTTCGCGACCCACTCGTTCCGACGTGACGAGACCGCACCGCTCGAGCACCGTCAGATGTTTGGCGATCGCCTGGCGGGAGACGGTGAACTCGGCTGCGAGACCGGACGCCGAATCCGGTGAGCGTCCGAGTCGTTGCAGGATGCGCCAGCGGGTGTCGTCCGCGAGGGCGGCGAAGACGGGATGCAGATCGGTGGGCATCTCGTCAGCGCGAGGCAACGGTTCCGCCCTTCTCGAGATGGCTCTTGGCGATCTCCAATTCGGTGACCCACCCCTTCGAATTCTCCTCGAAGCGGGTACGGCGCTCACCGGCGTCTCCGGGAAGCGACTCGAATCCGGTTTCGATCACCCGTAATTCGGTGGCCCCGGTGTCGAGTGCGGTGAGCCGGAACTCGACGAGAGTCGAGGGGCTGCCGGGGTCGGTGTGATCGGCCAGCCATCGGAAGGCCGCGTAGTACGGCTCGTCGAGGGTCACCGTACGGAAGACGAAGGCACCGTGGACGGGATCGTGCACCGTGGTCAGGTCTCCGTCGCGTTCGAGCCGGTGCTCGGTCCACTCGTGGTCGTTGATGTACCAGCCGGGTTCGGATACGAGCGCCCACACGCGCTCGACGGGGGCGTCGATCGTGATGCCGCGTTCGATGCGGTCGAGTTCGTCGGCCATGACTTCTCCTTCGATAGAAGAGCAACTCCAGGGTTGCACTGAATGTGCGGTGATGCAACCGCTGGGTTGCGGTGATCGTGCGGTTGTCGTCGCGCCGCGCCGAGCGGTGTCGACGGGAGCTGCGCTTTCGAGTCGTCTGTTCGAACATATGTGCGATACTGGGGCCGTCGAGGAGGTGCCTGCGTGGGATGGGGAAACGGTCCGCCGACTTGGTCGGAAATGGAACGCGTGCTCTCGGGGCGGCCACACCCCGCTTCCCGCCGGGACGTCGAACATCCCGGCGACGGGGGCGACAGTCCGGCGTGGTCGCGCACCCGTGTCGAGTACGAGGCGCGGGTTCGGCGACCGGTAGGGCCTGTCGTGCCCTACGCGGAGTTGCATGCACACTCCGCGTTCAGTTTTCTCGACGGTGCCTCGACGCCGGAGGAACTCACCGAGGAAGCAGTACGGCTCGGGCTCGAAACCCTCGCAATAACAGATCGCGACGGTCTGTACGGGGCGGTGCGATTCGCCGAAGCCGCTCGTGAACTCGGCATACGCACCGTCTTCGGTGCGGAACTGTCGCTCGACGACGCACATCTGCTCGTCCTCGCCCGCGGGCAGGAAGGTTATCGACGCTTGTCGCGGCAGATCGCCGAGGCCCACCTCGCGGGAGGGGAGAAGAACAACCCGAAATACGATTACGACGCGCTCACCGACGCCGCCGGCGGTCACTGGCAGATCCTCACCGGGTGCCGCCGAGGACACCTGCGACAGGCTCTCGATACCGGAGGAACCTCCGCGGCCGAGGCGGCGCTGCTCGACCTCGTCGAGCGGTTCGGTGCCGATCGCGTGACCGTCGAACTGACCCGGCACGGCTGTCCCGACGATCACGAGCGCAACGTCGCTCTCTTCGATCTCGCGACACGCCACCGGATCTCGTGCATTGCGAGCACGGCCGCGCACTTTGCGCAGCCACAGCGGCGACGCCTGGCGATGGCCATGGCAGCGATCTCCGGCCGGCAGAGTCTCGACGACGCCGCCGGCCGGCTTCACCCGGGCGGCGGCGGACATCTCCGGTCGGGGGAGGAGATGGCGCGGCTGTTCGAGTCCTTTCCGGATGCCGTGCGCACTGCCGCCGAACTCGGCCGCGAATGTGCCTTCGACCTGCGCCTCGTCGCCCCGCAGCTACCGCCCTTCGATGTTCCCCCCGGGCACACCGAGGACACCTGGTTGCGCGAGCTCACCTACGACGGAGCACGTGGTCGCTACGGGCCGGTCGAGCGGCATCCGGCCGCCTATCGGCAGATCGAACACGAACTCGACGTCATCGGACGGCTGGGGTTCCCGGGATACTTCCTCGTCGTCCACGACATCGTCGACTTCTGCAAACGGAACGACATCCTTTGCCAGGGAAGGGGATCGGCCGCCAACTCGGCGGTCTGTTACGCCATCGGCATCACCAATGTCGACCCCGTCGGCAACAAACTGCTCTTCGAACGGTTCCTGTCACCCGAGCGCGACGGCCCGCCCGACATCGACCTCGACATCGAGTCCGACCGGCGGGAGGAAGCGATCCAGTACGTCTACCGGAAGTACGGGCGCGCCAACGCGGCGCAGGTCGCGAACGTCATCACCTATCGTGGCCGTTCCGCTGTCCGCGACATGGCCCGTGCTCTCGGCTACTCGCAAGGACAACAGGACGCGTGGAGCAAGCTGGTCGCCCGGTGGGGCGGGGTGCGGGTCGAGACCGACGAGCAGATCCCCGAGGCAGTCCTCGATCTCGCCGAACAGATCGAAGGCCTCCCAAGGCATCTCGGTATCCACTCGGGCGGAATGGTGATCTGCGACCGGCCGATCGCAGACGTGTGCCCCGTCGAATGGGCACGGATGGAAGGGCGCACCGTCCTGCAGTGGGACAAGGACGATTGTGCCGCAGCGGGTCTCGTGAAGTTCGACCTGCTCGGCCTCGGCATGCTCTCCGCGCTCCACTACATGATCGACCTCGTCGACGAACACGAAGGTGTCCGTGTCGATCTCGCACACCTCGACCTCTCCGAAGAGGGCGTCTACGAAATGCTGTGTCGCGCCGATTCGGTGGGCGTCTTCCAGGTGGAGTCGCGGGCGCAGATGGCCACTCTGCCCCGGTTGAAGCCCCGTTGTTTCTACGATCTGGTCATCGAGGTGGCGATCATCCGGCCCGGCCCGATCCAGGGTGGTTCGGTGCATCCCTACATCCGACGCCGCAACGGTCTCGAACCCGTCTCCTACGACCATCCCTGCCTCGAGAATGCCCTCGAACGCACGCTCGGGGTTCCGCTGTTCCAGGAGCAGCTCATGCAGATGGCCGTCGACGCCGCGGGATTCAGTGCCGCGGAAGCCGACCAGTTGCGCCGCGCGATGGGGTCCAAGCGGTCGACGGAGAAGATGGAGCGCCTGCGCGGTCGCCTCTACGAGGGGATGCGGGAATTGCACGGCATCACGGGAGAAGTCGCGGACCGCATCTACGAGAAACTGCATGCGTTCGCGAATTTCGGTTTTCCCGAGAGTCATTCGCAGAGTTTTGCCTCGCTCGTGTTCTATTCGGCGTGGTTCAAACTGCACCATCCCGCCGCCTTCTGTGCGGGTCTGCTGCGCGCTCAGCCGATGGGTTTCTACTCGCCGCAATCGCTGGTCGCGGATGCCCGGCGTCACAGCGTCGTCGTCCACGGGCCCGACATCGGGGCGAGCCTCGCGCACGCCACCCTCGAGAAATCGGGCCGGGAAGTGCGACTCGGCCTGGCCACGGTGCGGCACATCGGCGACGAGCTCGCCGAACGGATCGTGATCGAACGCCGCGACCACGGCCGGTACGCCTCGCCTGCCGACCTCGCCACCAGGGTCGGCCTCACCACGGTGCAGGTCGAGGCGCTGGCCACCGCGGGTGCGTTCTCGTCGTTCGGTATCACCCGCCGCGAAGCCCTGTGGGCTGCGGCTCCGGCTGCGGCGCAACGCCCGGGACGGTTGCCGGGGGTCGGGACCGTTCCGGCACCGGCCCTCCCGGGGATGAGTGCTCTCGAGCTCGCCGCAGCCGACGTCTGGGCAACGGGAATATCGCCGGACAGCTATCCGACACAGTTCCTGCGCGACCACCTCGACGAACTCGGCGTGATCCCCGCAGCGGAACTGTTCCGGATCCCCGACGGGACACGAATCCTCGTCGGCGGTGCCGTGACCCACCGTCAGCGACCGGCGACCGCGGCGGGTGTCACCTTCCTCAACCTCGAGGACGAGACCGGAATGGTGAACGTGGTGTGCTCGGTGGGATTGTGGGCGCGCTACCGCACCCTTGCGCACACCGCACCGGCTCTGCTCGTCCGGGGGCGGCTCCAGAATGCAGAGGGGGTGGTGACGCTCCTCGCCGATCACCTCGAGCGCATGGATCTGCGGATGCCGAGCAGATCGCGGGATTTTCACTAGCGTTCCCCACGGCGGCCGTGCCCGGAAACAGATGTGCAGGGGGGAGCGCGCCGGGGTGGTGTCGGCATCGCGATACCGTGTGTGGCGTTCCTGTTCGTGTGCGCGGATGTCCTCTACCCGGCCGTCCGCTTCGTCACCCGGCGGGAATGCTCGTCCGGAACCGCCGGGACATCCGACACCGAGAGGACCGACAACGATGCGTGAGGTCGACCTGGCCGCACTCGAATCCGGGCTCGCCGAGGGGGCAGCCGTCATCGACGTCCGTGAGCGCGACGAATACGCCCAGGTACGTGTGCCCGGCGTCAAGAACATTCCGCTCAGCGAATTCGTCGCACGAATCGACGAGATCCCCACCGAGGGCACCGTCTACGTCGTCTGCGCAATGGGAGGCCGCAGCCTGCAAGCCGCACAGTACCTCTCCGGCCGCGGCATCGACGCGGTGTCCGTCGTGGGCGGCACGGACGGATGGGCCCGCTCGGGCCGCCCCGTCGAGAGCGACGCCTAGACAGCTCCGGGAAATCCGTGCTGCCGCCACGCTTCGTAGCAGGCGACGGCGGCGGCATTGGACAGATTCAGCGACCGTCGGCCGGGCAGCATCGGGATGCGGACCTGCTCGGTGACATGCGGGTCGGCGAGCACCTCGGGCGACAGCCCGGTCGGCTCCGGACCGAACAGCAGTACGTCGCCGGACCGGTACTCGATCTCCGCGTAGTTCGCCGTGCCGTGAGCGGTGAATGCGAAAACCCGCTCCGGCTGCAAGGCCGTCCACGCCGCTTCCAGATCGCTGTGCACGGTGACCGATGCAAGGTCGTGGTAATCGAGGCCGGCGCGTCGCAGCTTCGGCTCGGACAGGTCGAAACCGAGTGGTTCCACCAGGTGCAGCTCCGCGCCCGTCGCGGCGACCATACGGATGGCATTGCCGGTGTTGGGGGGAATGCGCGGCTCGTGGAACATCACTCTGAACACAACGCAGGTTAACAAGTCGAGCGTTCGTGTTCTGAGCTGGGCATCCGGGTGAGGGGACCGCCTCGGCGAGGCTATCTGCACCGACACGCGTGTGAACGTGGCCGTAACGGTGACCACACGCGTGATTTCATTCTCCCGTCGGGTTCGATGCGTTCGACCGGGGAGGGCGTATGGAGTCACCGGTAGCGACGTACCTGTCGGCGGTGCGCAGCTTCGCGGATCTGGTGCGTAGGATTCCGGAGAATCGTTGGGACGGGCCGGGTCTGGGCGGGTGGGATCTGCGTGCGCTGACCGGTCACGCCTCGCGTTCCCTGACCACGGTCGTGACATATCTCGACAGCCCTGCCGACACCGAGGACATCGAGAGCCCGGAGCAGTACTACGTCCACGTCGCGGAGCTGATGTCGGCCCTCGGTCCGGACGATGTCCTCGAACGCGGTCGTCGCGCGGGCGCCGATCTCGGTGCCGACCCGGCGACCACCGTCGACGCTCTGTCGCGGTCGGTGATCGACCGGCTCGGTGCCGGGGAGGATCGTCCGATCCGGGTGATCGGAGGAGCGGGTATGCGACTGCATTCCTACCTTCCGACGCGGACCTTCGAACTCGCCGTCCACGGTCTCGATATCGCCGCTGCCGCAGGTGTCCCCTTCACCCCTGCTGCCGACGTCCTCGAGGAGGCGACTCTGTTGGCGGCGAGAATCGCTCTGGCGCTCGGCGACGGTACGACTGTGCTGATGGCGCTGACCGGCCGGAGCTCCCTGCCCGGAGGTTATTCCGTCGTATGAGTGTTCGGCCGGATGGCGCGGATACCGGCCGCGATTCGACTCCGGAGGGGCGCCTGGAAGAATGGGCGACGTGACTGCGACGATCCTGGACGGCAAAGCAACCCGCGACGAAATCTTCGAGGACCTGAAGGTCCGCGTGGCCGCGCTGAAGGACAAGGGCGTCACGCCCGGTCTCGGCACGATCCTCGTCGGTGACGATCCGGGCTCCGCGGCCTACGTACGTGGCAAGCACAACGACTGCGCGAAGGTCGGCATCACGTCGATCCGCAAGGATCTGCCGGCCGACATCACCCAGGAGCAGCTGTTCGAGGCGATCGACGAACTCAATGCCGATCCGGCCTGCACCGGCTATATCGTCCAGCTCCCGCTGCCGAAGCATCTCGACGAGAACGCGGCGCTCGAGCGCATGGATCCGGGCAAGGACGCGGACGGACTGCACCCGGTGAACCTCGGCCGTCTCGTGCTCGGCAAGGAGGCCCCGCTGCCGTGTACTCCCCGCGGCATCATCCACCTGCTGCGCCGTTACGACGTGCCGATCGCCGGTGCGCACGTGGTGGTGGTGGGACGTGGTGTCACCGTCGGTCGTCCGATCGGGCTGCTGTTCACACGTCGTTCGGAGAATGCGACCGTCACCCTCTGCCACACCGGCACCCGTGATCTCGCCGCCGAGGTCCGTCGGGCCGACATCGTCGTCGCCGCCGCGGGAGTGCCGGGTCTCGTCACAGCCGAGATGGTCAAGCCCGGCGCCGCTGTGCTGGATGTGGGTGTTTCCCGTACCGAGGACGGACTGCGCGGCGACGTCGCCGCGGACGTGCGCGAGGTCGCGGGGTACATCTCGCCGAATCCGGGCGGTGTCGGCCCGCTCACGCGCGCGTTCCTGCTGACCAATGTCGTGGAGCGGGCCGAACAGCTCGCAGCCGGGTAGCAACGGGTCGAACCTCGGGAGACGAAATGGCTCAGGCTCTGCGATTCACACGTCTGAACCTGCCGCTGCTCGCGGTCACCCTCGTGATCGCGGCAGCGGTGATCCTGGTGCTCGCCGACCGATGGCGACGTGGAGCGTTCGTCTTCGGCGGCGCGACCATCCTCGCCGGCCTGTTGCGCCTTGTGCTCGATGAGGACACGGTCGGTGTCCTCGCGGTACGCAGCAAGGGGTTCGACGTCGCGTCGATGATCGTGGTCGGCGGCATCGTCGTGGCACTCGCCGTGTCGATCGATCCGCTGGGAACCGACTAGCCTTCGGCGAGCGTCATCAGCTCGCTGAGGAGCTTGGCGACCTCGTCTGCCTCGGTGAGGAATCCGTCGTGTCCGTCCCGGGAGACGAGCACCCTCAGATCTCCCGATCCCGGGAGCAGGTCGGCGATCTCCTGCTGCAGGCGCAGCGGGTAGAGCCGATCGGAGTCCACGCCGGCCACGATCGTCGGAACCGGGGTGGATGCCAGAGCAGCTTCGACACCGCCGCGTCCGCGGCCGATGTCGTGCCGGTTCATCACGTCGGACAACACCACATAGGTGCCGGGATCGAAGCGTGCGACGAGTTTGCGCGCCTGGTGCTCGAGATAGCTCTGCACGGCGTACCGGCCCCCTCGCCACGGATCCTCGCCGTCCTGGGGGTGGTTCCCGAACCGCGTGTCGAGCTCGAGTTCGGTCCGGTAGGTGAGGTGGGCGATGCGGCGGGCGATGGCCAGTCCGGTCTCGGGGCGCCGTCCGGTGCCGTAGTAGTCGCCGCCCTGCCAGTCGGGATCGGCCTTGATGGCGGCCATCTGCGCGCTCTGGGTGCCGATCTGGTCGGCGGTGGCGCGGGCCCCGGTGGCGAGGACCAAGGAGGCACGCACCTTCTCCGGGTAGGTGACGATCCATTCGAGGGTGCGCATCCCGCCCATCGAGCCGCCGGTCACGGCGGCGAGACCGTCGATTCCGAGCTTGTCGAGCAGCGCGACCTCGGCCTGCACCTGGTCTCGCACGGTGATCAGCGGGAAGCGGGAGCCCCAGGCCTTGCCGTCGGGAGCGATGCTGCCGGGCCCGGTGGTGCCGCGGCAGCCGCCGAGGATGTTGGTCGAGACCACGCACCACCGATCGGTGTCGATGGGAGCCCCCGGTCCGACCATGCCCGACCACCAGCCGGGTGACGGATGATCAGGCCCGGCCGGGCCGGTCACGTGCGAGTCGCCGGTGAGGGCGTGTTCGACGAGCACGACGTTGTCGCGGGTGGGGGAGAGTTCACCCCACCGCTGCACGGCGATGGTGACGTTCGGCAGCGTCTCGCCACTCTCGAGGGGGAGATCCCCGATCTCGATGTTCTCCAGGCGGCCGTCCGCGGGAGGTAGTTCGACGCGACGTCGTTCGGTGCCCGCTGTCAAGAGGTGACCGCCTCGGCGCGCGGGGTGAGCCGGCGGGGCCGGTTGCGGATGTCGGTCATGGTGTCCTTCGGGCGTTGATGGGAGTTTCGGTCGGCACTCGCAGGCGACAGCTCGTCATCATTTCGATCCTCCCGGCAACAGGCTTGTCGGCGGTCTTCCGCCGACCGTGTCATCACCCGGAGCACCCCACCCCGGTCGGAGGGTTGCCGGCCAGCAAGCCGGGGCTTGACGCTGGCACTCATGACTTCCCGGCAGTCTAGCGACTGTCCCCCTGCTGGGTCTTATGCACCCTCTGAACACCCCTGACCAGCAGGAAAGTTACCGGTCGGTAAGGCGGGGGACCGGGACGGGGCGCTTTGCGCATACCGCGAATAGCAGTACGCTTGTCATGTTTGGCCGCGATCCAGGACGTGGACACGGCCATGCTCGCTCGTACCGAGCCGACGGCGATCGCACCCACAAAGTGTGATCGATTGGGGACCACAGAAACGTCCTAGGAGGACACGAAGCGCATATGTCCAAGATCAAGGTTGAGGGTAAGGTCGTCGAACTCGACGGCGACGAGATGACCCGCATCATCTGGCAGTTCATCAAAGACAAGCTGATTCACCCGTACCTGGATGTGGATCTGGAGTACTACGACCTCGGCATCGAGCATCGCGATGCGACCGACGACCAGGTCACCATCGACGCGGCGAACGCCATCAAGAAGCACGGCGTCGGCGTCAAGTGCGCCACCATCACTCCTGACGAAGCACGCGTCGAGGAGTTCGGCCTGAAGAAGATGTGGCGCTCGCCCAACGGCACCATCCGTAACATTCTCGGCGGCACCATCTTCCGTGCTCCGATCATCATCTCGAACGTGCCGCGTCTGGTTCCGGGCTGGACCAAGCCCGTCATCGTCGGCCGTCACGCATTCGGCGACCAGTACCGCGCCACCGACTTCAAGGTCGACCGCCCGGGCACCGTCACCATCACCTTCACGCCCGAGGACGGCAGCGAGCCGATCCAGCACGAGGTCTGCCAGATCCCCGAGGACGGCGGCGTCGTCATGGGTATGTACAACTACAAGAAGTCGATCCAGGACTTCGCGCGCGCCTCGCTCTCCTACGGCCTGCAGCGCAACTACCCGGTCTACCTGTCGACCAAGAACACGATCCTCAAGGCCTACGACGGCATGTTCAAGGACGAGTTCCAGCGGATCTACGAGGAAGAGTTCAAGGCGGAGTTCGACGCCGCCGGCCTCACCTACGAGCATCGCCTCATCGACGACATGGTCGCGTCGTCCCTCAAGTGGGAGGGCGGCTACGTCTGGGCCTGCAAGAACTACGACGGCGACGTCCAGTCGGACACCGTTGCGCAGGGCTACGGCTCGCTGGGCCTGATGACCTCGGTCCTGATGACCCCGGACGGCAAGACCGTCGAGGCGGAGGCCGCACACGGCACCGTCACCCGGCACTACCGCCAGCACCAGCAGGGCAAGCCGACGTCGACCAACCCGATCGCGTCGATCTTCGCCTGGACCCGTGGCCTCGAGCACCGCGGCAAGCTCGACAACACCCCCGAGGTCATCGAGTTCGCACAGCAGCTCGAGGACGTCGTCATCAAGACCGTCGAATCCGGTCAGATGACCAAGGACCTCGCGCTGCTCGTCGGCCCGGAGCAGTCCTGGCTGACCACCGAGGAGTTCCTCGGCGCGCTCGACGAGAACCTGCAGAAGGCTCGCGCCTGACAGGTCCTCCGCTCGCGGAGTACACGACACGGGACGCCTCCGACAAGGAGGCGTCCCGTGTCGTGTCCTGTGAAGGGCCGGGAACCGGTTACCGTCGGGCACGAGGTGACGAGAAAGAGGAATCGAGTGTGACCGACACATCCGGCGCCGTACGTCGCGGCCGCGACGGGGCTCACGCCCGTCGCCGGTTCTGGTCGCGGGTCTGGATGCTCATGCTCGGCTCGGCGCTCGCCTACATCCCTGTCGCGCTGGCACCGCACCTTCTCCAGCTCGTCGCCCGGCGGGCCGACGAGCTGGCATACGACCGCTACACACCCGCCCGCAGTGGCGTCCTCACCACCTTGTCGTTCGGTGAGGCCGCGGCTGTCCTCGGAGTGCTCGCGGCACTCGTGATCGCTCTCAATCTCATCGCTTGGTCGCTCGGGCCGGCGATCTCGGCCGATTCGTCACCCCGGCAGACCGAGGCGATACGCCTCGAACATGTCGAACTGTGCGGCTCGGTGTTCGGTGTGGGAGCGACGATGGCCCTCGTCGCAGCCTTGCTCGACGGACTTCCCGAATCTGTGGATCTCGCGGCCCTGCTCCTGTTCCCGGCTGTCTTCGTCATCGTCGTGCTCAGCCAGGACCTCTACCTCGCGACTCAGCGTGGCGTCGGCGCCCGCCGCATGCTCCGTCGCGAGTCCTCCCTGCTGCGCCGCCGCGAGTTGCTCGCGACGGCCGCGCGGTTCCGGCCTCGGGGCCGGCCTGCCGCAGCCCGTCCCGCGGTCGCCCTGGGGGCCGAGTTGCTCGCCCTCACGATCGTCACGGCAGTCGTGGGCCTGTCGCTCCTGGTGGTATTCGACGACCCCCCGCCGTCCGCGCCCGTCGTAGCGGCCGTGGACGCCGTGTTCGTCGTCGCGGCGTCGATCGCCACGGTTCTGGTGGCAGTTGTGCTCGTGCCATGGACTGTCCGGTGCTGGCTGCTCCGCCGGTACGTCGGTGCTGTGCTCGCCGTCGCGATCGGCGGCACGCTCTACGTCGTGCTGTGTGCGGGAATCGTTTGGGCCGCACTGGACGAGGACACGATCGGCGAGGCGTTCGTCACTGCGGTCGTCCTGCTCGGATGGACGCTCCTCCCACCGGTCGCCCTGCTCGTGGGCACCCTCGGCGTCCGGGGCCGGGGATACTTTCCCGGCGTCACCGCGACGCTGCACGCTGCGCTCCTACGCGAACGATATCGACTGCGCTGCACTGATGCCGGGCAGGCCGGCGAGGGTCCGGTTCCTGGCTGGCGCCCTCTCGTGGCGCGGGCTCGCAAGCTGGCCCACACCACCTCGCGATAGCGGGCGGTCTCGCTCCGGGAGGTCGTGCGCGCCACATCCGCGGCAGCGACCTGCGGTCGCGTCCCCGGTGTCGGCTACGGTGACGCGGTGCCTCTCGTCATCACCACCGTGAACGTCAACGGCGTCCGTGCCGCGGCAGGCAAGGGCCTGCTCGAATGGCTGACGGCGTCCACCGCCGACATCGTGTGCCTGCAGGAGGTGCGCGCCACCGAGAAGCAGTTCCACGCCGCAATCGCTCCGGCGCTCGAGGCCGGCTGGCACTGCGTGGGCGCCGAATCGTCCGTCAAGGGACGTGCCGGGGTGGCGATCCTCTCGCGTGTGCCGGCCGACGCCGTGCGGGTCGGTTTCGACGTCGACGAATTCGCGTCGGCAGGCCGCTACATCGAGGCCGACTTCGGCGACGTGACCGTGGGAAGCCTGTACCTGCCGACCGGCGAAGCCCAGACCCCGAAGCAGGACGAGAAGGAACACTTCATGAAGAGCTTCGCGACCTATCTCGCGGAGCAGTATGCCGAAGTAACCGCTGCCGGGCACGACATGGTGGTGTGCGGCGACTGGAACATCGCCCCCACGGAGCGGGACATCAAGAACTGGAAGGGCAACATCAAGAAGTCCGGCTTCCTGCCGGAGGAGCGTGCCTGGGTCGCCGATCTCCTCGAAGCCGGCTGGCGAGACGTGGTGCGCGACCTCCACGGCGACGTCGCAGGCCCCTATTCATGGTGGTCCTATCGCGGCAAGGCCTTCGACACAGACGCCGGCTGGCGCATCGACTACCACCTGGTCACCCCGGCTCTGGCGGCCCGCGCGACCGAGGCCCGCGTCGAACGGGCGGCGAGCTACGACCAGCGGTGGTCCGACCACGCGCCGGTGACGGTGACCTTCGACCGCTGATCCGCTCGGCGGGCGTCGGGGGAGGGAGTACCTCGGTCGCGGCACGCCGCGGCCTGCGTGAAATCATCGACGGCATGTCGAGCACTGCAGAACAGAACGCCACGAAGCCGAAGGCCCGCCCCCGTGTGCTGTCCGGCATCCAGCCCACCTCGGATTCGTTCCACCTCGGAAACTTCCTCGGGGCGCTGGCGCAGTGGGTTCCGGCGCAGGACGAGAACGACGCCTTCTACTTCATCCCCGATCTGCACGCGATCACCGTTCCGCACGAGCCGAAGCTGCTGCGCAAGCGCGTACTCGTCTCGGCGGCGCAGTTGCTCGCGATCGGAATCGACCCGGAGAAGTCGGTCCTGTTCGTGCAGAGCCAGGTGCCCGAGCACGCCGAGCTGTCCTGGGTGCTGAGCTGCATCACCGGTTTCGGTGAGGCCAGCCGGATGACCCAGTTCAAGGACAAGGCGGCCAAGCAGGGCACCGAGCACGCCGGTGTCGGCCTGTTCACCTATCCGATCCTCATGGCCGCCGACATCCTGCTCTACCGTGCGAGCCACGTGCCGGTGGGGGAGGACCAGCGTCAGCACCTCGAACTCACCCGAGATCTCGCGCAGCGCTTCAACTCCCGCTTCGGTAAGACCTTCGTCGTCCCCGAACCGATGATCGTGAAGGAGACCGCGAAGATCTACGACCTGCAGGATCCGACGTCCAAGATGAGCAAGTCCGCCGCGACCGACGCGGGACTGATCAACCTGCTCGACGACCCGAAGGTCTCGGCCAAGAAGATCCGCTCGGCGGTCACCGACAACGATCGGGAGATCCGGTTCGACCGGGAGAACAAGCCCGGCGTGTCGAACCTGCTCACGATCCAGTCGGCCCTGTCGGGGCGCAGCGTCGACGAACTCGTGGCCGGCTACGAGGGCAAGGGATACGGCGACCTGAAGGCCGACACCGCAGAGGTTCTCACCGAGTTCGTCACCCCGATCCGCGCGAAGGTCGACGAGTATCTCACCGACCCGGCGGAACTGAACCGCGTCCTGTCCCGGGGTGCGGAGCGTGCTCGGGAAGTCGCGTCCCGCACCTTGGCTCAGGTCTATGACAAGGTGGGGTTCCTGCCGCGAACGTAGACGAAGGAGTACCAGGATGGTCGGCGAACCGGATGAGAAACCGGGATTTCTCGATCGTCGACGTGCGGCCCATCCTGCGCTCGATCGCGTCATCCGTGCCGGTGTGCGGTACCAGCAGAACAAGGGTGACTACTACGCGGCCGGTCTGACCTATTTCACGGTCCTCGCGGTCGTCCCGATCATCATGGTCGTGTTCTCGGTGGCCGGTTTCGTGCTCGCCGGACGTCCCGAACTGCTCGACCAGATCCGGGAGATCATCGCGGTGAACATTCCCGGTCAACTCGGCGACACCGTGCAGAGCCTGATCGACTCCGCAATCGGAGCCCGTGGCGCCGTGGGTCTCATCGGTCTGCTGACCGCCTCCTATGCGGGCCTGGGCTGGATCACGAACCTGCGAGAAGCCCTCACGGCCATGTGGGAAAACCCGCGTGCCAACGGGAACTTCCTCGTGGTGAAACTGCGGGACGGCGGCGCGCTGTTGAGTCTCGGACTCGCGATGACGGTGTCGCTGGGACTCTCGGCGCTCAGCAGTGGGCCGGTCGCGCACCGCATCGTGGAACTGCTCAACATGGACAATCTCTTCGGCATCGGTGTGTTGCTGCGGATCGTGGCGCTGGCCACGGCGATCGCGGCCACGAGCCTGGTGTTCACGTGGGTGATCGCGCGTCTTCCCCGCGAACCGGTCAGCTTCCGCAGCGCACTCGTCGCCGGCGTGATCGCCGGAATCGGATTCGAACTGCTCAAGCAGACGGGGTCCCTCTATCTGGAACGTGTGCTAAACGGGCCCGCAGGCATCGCGTTCGGGCCCATCCTGGGGATCCTCGTGTTCGGTAACCTCACTGCGCGCCTGGTGCTCTTCTGTACCGCATTCGCAGCGACGTCGCGGAGGAGTCTGGCACTCGCACACCGTCCCGTCCCCGCCGGAGCAGTCATCACGCCTCGTCTCGAGGTCCATGAGGGCATCGGTGCACGACGTGGCATCGCGCTCCTCGCCGCGGGCCTGCTCGGTGGTCTTCTCGCAGGAATCGGGATGCGCAGGAAGTGACCGAACGTCAGAACTGAAAACGCGGATCGGGTGGTAACCGGGCCGTAGACGGATCACTATGTGGTCGTGGGAAAACAGACACCGCGATCCGACGCGCACGGGCGCTCGTTCCGGCTCTCTCCGCGTACCGCGATCGCCGGCATCCTGGTCCTGATCTCGGTGCTCTTCATCCTCCAGAACCGGGAGAGCGCCAGTATCCACCTGTTCTGGATGTCCGTGCAGGCACCGCTGTGGCTCGTGCTCGTCGTCATCTTCATCATCGGGTGGGTGGCGGGGATCCTGTTCCAGCGGGGCCGGTGACCCGGCGACGGCGCCCGCGGGAGCGTATACGAAAGCGGGCCCGCCCCGGGAAAGGGACGGACCCGCTCTCGTGCGAGGTGATCAGCGAGCGAACATGAGCGCGCGCTTGACCTCCTGGATCGCCTTCGTCACCTGGATGCCACGAGGGCACGCGTCGGTGCAGTTGAAGGTGGTGCGGCAGCGCCACACACCTTCCTTGTCGTTGAGGATGTCCAGACGCTCGGCGGCACCCTCGTCACGCGAATCGAAGATGAATCGATGTGCGTTGACGATTGCAGCGGGACCGAAGTAGCTGCCGTCGCTCCAGTACACCGGGCACGAGGTGGTGCAGCACGCGCACAGGATGCACTTGGTGGTGTCGTCGAACCGGGCACGGTCGGCCTGCGACTGGATACGCTCGCGGGTCGGCTCGTTGCCGGAGGCGATGAGGAACGGCTTCACGGCGCGGTAGGCGTCGAAGAAGGGCTCCATGTCGACGACGAGGTCCTTCTCGACCGGCAGACCACGGATCGGCTCGATCGTGATCGTCACGTCCTTGCCGTTCTTGTCCAGCAGGTCCTTCATGAGGATCTTGCAGGCCAGACGGTTGACGCCGTTGACACGCATCGCGTCCGAGCCGCACACGCCGTGGGCGCAGCTGCGACGGAAGGTGAGTGTGCCGTCGAGGTAACCCTTGACGTAGCTCAGCAGGTTGAGCAGACGGTCGGACGGCAGCGCCGGAACCTGGAACGAATCCCAGTGCTGACCCTTGTCGTCCTCCGGGTTGAACCGAGCGATCTTGAGCGTGACCATCGTCGCGCCCTCGGGCACGGGCGGCAGTGTGGAGGCGCCCGCGTCGGTCTTCTCGATGGTTGTCATCAGTACTTACGCTCCATGGGCTCGTACCGGGTCTGGACCACCGGCTTGTAGTCCAGACGAATGTCGGAGATCAGTTCCTCGCCCACCTTGTACGCCATGGTGTGCTTGAGGTAGTTCTCGTCGTCGCGCTTGGGGTAGTCCTCGCGGGCGTGGCCGCCGCGCGATTCCTTGCGGTTCAGAGCGCCGACGACCGTCACCTCGGCCATCTCGAGGAGGAAGCCGAGCTCGACGGCCTCGAGCAGGTCGCTGTTGTAGCGCTTGCCCTTGTCGTGGACGGTGATCTCCTTGTAACGCTTCTTCAGTTCGTGGATGTCGTTGAGCGCCTGCGTCAACGTCTCCTCGGTGCGGAACACCGACGCGTTGTTGTCCATCGTCTGCTGCAGCTCGGTGCGGATATCGGCGACCCGCTCCTTGCCGCCCTGATGGAGGATCAGATCGAGCCAGTCGTCGACGTACTTCGTCGGCTGCTCCGGCATCTCCACGTGCTTCGTGCTGTTGGCGTACTCCGCAGCGGCGATACCTGCGCGGCGGCCGAAGACGTTGATGTCGAGCAGCGAGTTGGTGCCGAGACGGTTCGCGCCGTGGACGGACACGCACGCGCATTCGCCCGCCGCGTACAGACCGGGGACGACGTTCTCGTTGTCGCGAAGGACCTCGCCGTTGATGTTGGTCGGGATACCGCCCATGACGTAATGGCAGGTCGGGTACACCGGCACGAGCTCGGTGACCGGGTCGACGCCGAGGTAGGTGCGGGAGAACTCGGTGATATCCGGCAGCTTCTCTTCGAGGACGTCCTCGCCGAGGTGGGTCACGTCGATGTAGACGTAATCCTTGTTCGGTCCGGCACCGCGACCCTCGAGCACCTCGAGCACCATCGAGCGGGCGACGATGTCGCGCGGTGCGAGGTCCTTGATGGTGGGGGCGTAGCGCTCCATGAAGCGCTCACCGTCCGCGTTGCGGAGAATGCCGCCCTCACCACGCACGGCCTCCGAGATGAGGATGCCGAGGCCGGCCAGGCCTGTCGGGTGGAACTGGTGGAACTCCATGTCCTCGAGCGGCAGACCCTTACGGAAGATGATGCCGAGGCCGTCACCGGTGAGGGTGTGTGCGTTCGACGTCGTCTTGTACATGCGGCCGGAGCCACCCGTCGCGAAGACGATCGCCTTGGCGTGGAAGACGTGGATCTCGCCCGTGGCGAGTTCGTACGCGATGACACCCGTCGCGACGGGACCGTTCTCGGTCTCGGTGAGGGTGATGTCGAGCGCGTAGAACTCGTTGAAGAACTCGACGTCGTGCTTGACGCAGTTCTGGTACAGCGTCTGGAGGATCATGTGGCCGGTGCGGTCGGCGGCGTAGCACGCACGACGGACCGGGGCCTTACCGTGGTCGCGGGTGTGACCACCGAAGCGACGCTGGTCGATCTTGCCCTCGGGCGTCCGGTTGAACGGAAGGCCCATCTTCTCGAGGTCGAGGACCGCGTCGATGGCCTCCTTGGCCATGATCTCCGCAGCATCCTGGTCGACCAGGTAGTCGCCACCCTTGACGGTGTCGAAGGTGTGCCACTCCCAGTTGTCCTCTTCGACGTTCGCGAGGGCGGCACACATGCCACCCTGAGCGGCGCCGGTGTGGCTGCGGGTGGGGTAGAGCTTCGTGAGCACTGCGGTGCGCGCACGCGGGCCGGCTTCGATGGCCGCGCGCATGCCGGCGCCGCCGGCGCCGACGATGACTACGTCGTAACGATGTTCCTGCATGTGGGTTCGGCTCCCCTAGCTCGCCGTGATGTTCGGGTCGAAGGTGAAGATCACGTAGGTGCCCAGGCCCATGATCAGGATCATCGACACGAGGAGAATCGTGTTGAGCCAGAACCGGGTGGAGTCCTTACGTGCGTAGTCTGCGATGACGGTACGCAGACCGTTACCGCCGTGCAGTTGTGCGAGCCACAGCATCGACAGGTCCCAGATCTGCCAGAAGGGGCTGGACCAGCGGCCTGCGACGAACGCGAAGTTGATGCGCTGCACGCCCTCGTCGAGCATCAGCATGATGAACAGGTGACCGAGGACCAGAATGATCAGGGCGAGGCCGGACAGACGCATGAACAACCAGGCGTAGAGCTCGAAGTTGTTCTTCGCGGCGCGGCGCGGCGCACGCGGGTTGTCGAGGCCGGCGGGGCGGTCGTATTCCTTGCCCAGAGTCTTCGCTTCGCTCATGTCAGTGCCCCGCAAAAGTGTTGTAGAGGATGCGAACGGACGCGGGGATCATCGCCACGAGCCAGATCGCGAGGATCGTCCAGAGCATCACGCGCTGGTACTTCGGGCCCTTCGACCAGAAGTCCACGAGCATGACCCGCAGGCCGTTGAGCGCGTGGTACAGAACCATTGCGACCAGGCCGAGCTCCATGAGTCCGACGATCGGGTTCTTGTAGGTGTCGATCACCGCGTCGTAGGTCTCGGGGTTGACCCGGACGAGTGCGGTGTCGAGGACGTGTACGAATAGGAAGAAGAATGTCGCCACGCCGGTGATCCGGTGCAATACCCAGGACCACATGCCGGGGTCTCCCCGGTAAAGCGACCGTGTGCGCCCCGCCTTTGCGGGGGCGGCTTCAGTCGTGCTGCTCATCGAGTGCTGTGCCTCCAACGTCAATGGTGGACGCGTCGAGCTGCTCCTACCTGTGGGGGATTCCGCAGTACGGGCCCGACGTGAACCTGAACCGACTTGGACCGACTCTAGACCCATCCCAAACTCGGGAACTAATCTCCTGCCTCAATCGTACGGCGCTCAAATGCGAAGTTAGGTTTGCCTTTCCAACTGTGATCTGACTCGGCAGGGTTCGTCCACCGTCGTGTACGCCACCGTGACAGGATGGTCAACCATGCCGGACACGGACTGGAAAATGTTGCGCGCCAAAGCACATGAGGTGATGGAGCGGGCCTACGCTCCATACTCCGGATTCTCGGTGGGGGCCGCAGCGCTCACCCTCGATGGGCGGATGGTCCTCGGGTGCAATGTGGAAAATGTCTCATACGGACTGGGTCTATGTGCCGAATGCGTACTCGTCGGTAACCTGTTCGCCCAGGGCGGTGGCCGGCTTCGGGCCGTCGCAGTCTGCGATTCCAGGGGTCACGTCCTGACCCCGTGCGGCCGTTGCCGGCAACTACTGCTCGAACACGGCGGACCCGACCTCGAGGTGGACGCGCCCGGTGGCCCGCGGCGACTCTCCGATCTTCTTCCCGACGCTTTCGGTCCCGACGATCTCGCGGCAGTGCGGGAGAACGGGGACCCCCGTGCCTGACATCGTCACCGTCATCCGCCGCAAACGCGACGGTCACGAGCTCTCCGGTACCGAGATCGATTGGGTCGTCGAGGCGTTCACCCACGGCGTGATCTCCGACGCCCAGATGGCGGCCCTGGCGATGGCCGTCTGGTTCCGCGGGATGAACCGGGCCGAGACGGCGCGGTGGACCACCGCGATGATCGACTCCGGTCGCCGCCTCGATTTCTCCGGATTGGGTGTGCGCACCGTCGACAAGCATTCGACCGGAGGGGTCGGTGACAAGATCACGCTGCCGCTCGCCCCTCTCGTCGCGGCGTGCGGTGTGGCCGTCCCTCAGCTGTCCGGCCGGGGACTCGGACATACCGGCGGCACCTTGGACAAACTCGAGTCCGTACCCGGGTGGAGGGCAGACCTGAGCACGGGGGAGATCGCCGAGATCCTCACGAACCCGGCAGTGGGGGCGGTCGTGTGCGCTGCGGGAGCAGACCTCGCACCCGCCGACCGCAAGCTCTACGCGCTCCGCGATGTCACCGGAACCGTCGAGTCGATCCCGCTCATCGCGAGCTCGATCATGAGCAAGAAGATCGCCGAGGGCACGGGAGCGCTGGTCCTCGACGTGAAGGTCGGAAGCGGCGCCTTCATGAAGGAACTGGGTGAAGCCCGGGAACTCGCCCGCATGATGGTCGAACTCGGAACCGACGAGGGCCTGCCCACGACCGCCCTGCTCACCCGGATGGACAGCCCCCTCGGACGGACCGCGGGCAACGCCCTCGAAGTGCGAGAAGCCGTCGAGGTGCTCGCAGGCGGCGGCCCCGAGGACGTGGTCGAACTGACTCTCGCACTCGCCCGCGAGATGCTCGCGGCTGCGGGTGTGGACGACGTCGATCCCACCGACCGGCTCCGCGACGGCACCGCGATGGATCGGTGGAACGCGATGATCGCCGCCCAGGGTGGCGACCCACATGCGCCGCTGCCGGTCGCCACCCACACAGAGACCTTCCGCGCCGATGCCGACGGAGTGCTCTCCGAACTCGACGCGTTCGCCGTCGGCATCGCCGCATGGCGCCTCGGGGCCGGTCGTGAACACCAGGGGCAGGATGTCCAGGCCGGTGCCGGTGTCGAACTGCACGCGGTTCTCGGAGAGCGAGTGCGAGCGGGACAACCCCTCGCGACGCTGCACACCGACACTCCCGGACGCATCCCGGATGCGCTCGCCGCTCTCCGCGAAGGCGTCCGGATCGCCGAGACGGCACCGCCGAGGAGGCCGCTGATCATCGAACGGATCCACGCCTAGGAGTGCGGGTCGTCCGAGAGCGAGCGGAACCGGCCGGCGCCGACTACCGTCCGGATCATGAACGGCCGGCTGACTTCCGAACTCGTCCGCACCGCACCCAAAGTGCTCCTCCACGACCACCTCGACGGTGGCCTCCGGCCGCGAACGGTCCTCGAACTCGCGGATGCGTGCGGCTGGGCGCTGCCCGCTCACACCGAGGCCGATCTGGCCCGCTGGTTCCGGGAGTCCGCAGACAGCGGTTCGCTCGAGCGCTATCTCGAGACGTTCGAGCACACCGTGGCCGTGATGCAGACGGGGGAGGGACTCGAACGGGTCGCACGGGAGTGTGTTCTCGACCTCGCCGACGACGGTGTCGTCTACGCCGAGGTGCGCTTCGCGCCCGAACAGCACCTCGAGAAGGGGTTGTCCCTGGACCAGGTCGTCGAGCACGTTCTCGAGGGCTTCCGAGCCGGGGAATCCGAGGTGGCCGCGGGTGGTCGCCGCATTCGGGTGCGGTGCCTGCTCACCGCCATGCGGCACGCAGCGCGGTCCCTCGAGATCGCCGAACTCGCCGTGCGTTTCCGGGACCGTGGCGTGGCGGGATTCGACATTGCCGGTGCCGAGGCCGGTAATCCGCCGAGCCGTCATCTCGACGCCTTCGAGTACACCCACGCCGCGAACGCCCACTTCACGATTCATGCGGGGGAGGCCTTCGGCCTTCCGTCCATTCACGAGGCCGTCGCCTTCTGCGGCACCGACCGGCTCGGTCACGGCGTGCGGATCGTCGACGACATCGAACTTCACGAGGACGGATCGGCGACTCTCGGCCGGCTCGCGAACTATGTCCGCGACAAGCGCATCCCCCTCGAACTGTGCCCGTCCTCGAACGTGCAGACGGGTGCGGTGCGTGCCCTGTCGGAGCACCCCTTCGACCTGCTGGCCCGCCTGCGTTTCCGCGTCACCGTCAATACCGACAACCGGCTCATGAGCGACACCACCATGACGCAGGAGATGGTGCGGCTGGTCGAGACCTTCGATTACGGGTGGGTCGATCTCGAAAGGTTCACCATCAACGCCATGAAGTCGGCCTTCCTGCCGTTCGATCAGCGGCTGGAACTGATCGACGACGTCATCAAGCCCGGATACGCAGTCCTCGTCGGGTAGGCGTTCGTCGGCGGTCGGCCTCGGGCATCAGTGCCTGCGCAACCGCGCTTCGAACTCACGCTCGAGTTCCCGCCAGGCCAGCGCCTCGGCATCGAAGGGTGGGCTGGGCTCCAGTCGTTCCGGGTCGGGCTCGATCACGAAGTTGACGAACCATCCCAGTTCCGTGGACCCGGCCAGTGCGGCATCGGTCGAGTCGTCGTTCGCATAGTTGGCTGCGTCCCCGAACAGTTCGACCGCGAGTTCGAGCTGTTCGGGATCGACGGCCGCGACGCCCTCGGTGATGTCGTCGGCGATGCCGGTGAGCACGTAGACGTTGTCGTCGGTGACCGTCACGTCGAGCGAACCGTCGACGGCGGCGAGCTGGATCTCCGTGTACGGCTCGAGCGTCGCAAGGTCGTGTTCGTGGTGATCGGCCAGGAATCGGGCCAGCGCGCGTTCGGACGGGAAGACGTCGATCGTGCCGTCGCGGCCCAGGAACACGGCGTCGTCGTCGACATAGCAGCGCAGCGAGTACCAGGTGCCGTCGCTCGTGATGATCCGGATGGGATCGATGCCCACCCGGTTCCAGAACTCGTACTCGTCGTCGGCGCCGTCGAGGAACTCGTACTCGTCGTCGGAATCGACGTCCACGACCGTGTCGTCGGCCTCGACTTCGTTCTCGTCGACAGCGACGAGTTCGGATTCGATCTCCGCCACCACGGATGCGTCGACATCGGGTGTGGAGATCACGGCGTCGAGTGCGTCGACAACCGCATCCCAGTCCTCGGCGACCGCCGTTCCGATGCGATTCCACAGGTCGAGGCCTTCACGCGTCCGGAATGCGGAAACGCCGTGACTGATCAGAGTGTCGATTTCCTCGCGTTCGACGAACTTCGTCACGACGTCGAGTTCGCAGACGTCGCCGAGGATGCTCACGATGTCGAAGGTGTCCTGCAGTTCCGACACCGCGGTCGGATCGGGGTCGTCGGCCACGAGTTCGGGCACGCCCACGAGATCGTACGAGTGCTGGTCGTCGGGTTCGAACTCCGAGGCAGCGAGCTTCGACACGACCGGCCATGCCTCGTGCTCGACGAGGTCGTTCTCGGCTCCCGACCGCACGAACGCGACGAGTTCCGCAACTGTGGGGAATGCGTACAGATCGTCGCCGTGGCCGAGGAATGCCTCCCACTCGTCGTCGCCTTCACGCCAGCGTGGCGCCCAGAGCGTGACGAGGTCACCGTCGGTGAGACCGAGCTCGATCGGGACGATATCTCCTGCCATGGCGCGAAGCCTAGCCATGTCGCGGCCGAGAATATACCCGGGGGCCGTCCGATCGTGATTCATATCGGTACGGAGCGGTCGCCCACAGTGGACGGAGTGCCCGCTGTCGCCGCGAGCGACGAGCGCAGTGCCTCCATCGTCGCGACCCGCGCGGCTCCGGCGTTCCGTGCGGCCTCGTGCACGGTCGCGAGGATCACGGCGCTCAGCTCCCGGGGGTCGGCGCCGCGGATGGCTTCGGACAACTGCAGGTCTTCGAGCGCTCCCGAACCGTCCACGCGGGCGGTCACGCGCCCGTCGGGACTGCTCGCGGTTCCCCGGAGCACGTGCAGCGCCTCCACGGTCCGCTCGAGCGCGTCGAGCCGGCTGTATGCCCGCTCGACCACGGACTCCACGATCCGTTCGCTCATCGGGCGACGCCTCGCGGAACGTCGATCGGAGCCGTCCCGTCGACCAGGTCTGCGCGGGAAGGAAGCCCCATCCGGTCGAGGATCTCCCGGGGTACGCCCTCGGCAGCGAGTCGTTCGCCGCGTACCACCGCAGCCTCGAGAGCGGCCTGCTTGTTCAGAGCGAGGATCTGGGCGGCCAGCTGCTTCGCTCCGTACCGCAACTCGTGCTCGTCGATGCGCAGATCCACCGGCAGTCCACCGTCCGTGGTCCGCACCGAGATCGTTCCCGTCCGGTTGTGGGCCGTGGCCGTGATCGGCTCCGTCGTCGTGCTGTCCATATCGGGTCGGACGCAGCGCCGGACCGGATGGTTCCCTCCGGCACGAATCTCTTCGAGGTGTCAGGTGCCGGTGGGGCGGTAAACGCCGTAGAACGCCATCCCGCTGTTCGTCGTGCGCATGGGCGTGACGGCCACCGGGTCACCGGCTTCGACCATCATGCCGTTGCCGATCACCATCGCCACGTGCCCATCCCAGACGACGAGGTCACCGGGCAGTGCGTCCGCGGGATGCACCTGTGCGCCGACGTTCTGCTCCTGAGCCAGCCGCGGCAGGTCCACACCGGCCTCGGCGTAGGCGTACTGGGTCAGCCCACTGCAGTCGAGCCCGGATCCCGGGGTGGTACCGCCCCACACGTAAGGGGTGCCCTGCTGAGCGAGGGCGTGACGGACGGCTGTCGCGGCGGTCTCGTTCGGCGCTCGGCTGACACTGCCGTCCGGAAGCCGCACTTCCACTCCGCCGGGGATCCCGTCGCCGAAGTGGTGCAGCGTTCGCGGATCGCCGACGGGGGTTCCGGGAGCGGGACGTTCTCCGGACTCGGCCGGAAGGAGGGTAGATGCATCGTCCGCAAGGGCAGCCAGCGTTGCGGTCACCCGGCTCAGCACGTCCAGCCCGGTGGCCAGATGGTCGATCGCCACGGTGAGGAGGGTGAACCCGCCCTGTGGGAGCGCGGCCGCGGGTCCGGACCGCTCGGCGAAGGTGACGAAGGATTCGACGAGGCGAGCCAACTCGGCCGCGCCGTCGAGCACCGTGACCGTGGCTTCGAGAGCGATACCGGCGAGTGCTGCGCCACGATCGGCTGCAGCGAGCACGTCCGCCAGTGTCTGCTCCGCACTCGCGATCGCCTGCGAGGCAGCCGGGCCTCCCCAGGCCCAGGCGAGTTCGGCGACGGCGTCCCGCCCGGCGGCGTGTACCTCCTCGGCCCACCGTGCCCCGATGCGGACCATCTCGCTCGGGTCGACCTCCGGTGGCAGTGCGGTGCCGAAGGCTTCGAGAAGTTCGGTCAGCGGCGCGGCGAGCAGTTCGCCCGGCGTCACAGGTCCTCCGCAGCGGAGCCCAGCCGTGTCCCGGTCTCGTTGACGGCCTGTTCGTAGGCGGTGGCCGAGGCGATCGCGGCGTCGCCCATCCCGGCGAGCAGGTGGCCGAGCCGGTCGAGGTCGTGCACGTGGGCGTTGTGGGCCGCCGTGAGCGCGGTGAGGACCGGTACTCCGATGGGTCCCAGTACGACGCTCAGCGTGCCCGGGTCGCCTCGGCGTGTTCGTTCGGCGGCGTCGTGCAGGCGCCCGGCCAGCCCTGCGGTCTCGTCACCGAACCTCCTCACGGCCGTCGCGTCGATCCGGATCGCTTCCCTGTCGGCGTGCCCGCTCACCGCGTCACCTTTCGCGTCGTTGCTGTGGGCTTGGACACCCTCGACGGGTTTCGCCCCTGCGGGGTTCGACGCACCGGCATGCCGGTCGGTTCCGTCGTTCTATCCTTCGGACATGGATTCGCTCGTCGTCGACCACCCGCTCGCTGCTTCGCTCCTCACCATCCTGCGCGACGAACGCAGCGACAACGCGGCCTTCCGGCACGCATTGAGCCAGCTCACGCAGATGCTCGTCTACGAGGCGGTTCGTGACGCTCCGATTGCGACGTTCGAGGTCAAGACGCCGGTCGCCGTGACGGAGGGAGTGCGGTTGCAGCAACCGCCGCTGCTCGTTCCGGTCCTGCGCGCCGGGCTCGGCATGGTCGAGCAGGCCCACGCCCTGATCCCTCAGGCACAGGTCGGTTTCGTGGGCCTCGCCCGGGACGAGAAGACCTTCGAGCCGGTGCCCTATCTGGAGTCGCTTCCGGAGGATCTGTCGGGCCTGCCCGTCTTCGTTCTCGATCCGATGCTCGCAACCGGCGGGTCGATGGTGCACACCCTCGACATGCTCGTTCAGCGCGGCGCCACCGACATCACCGCGGTCTGTGTGGTTGCGGCACCGCAAGGTGTGGAAGCGCTGGCCGCATCGGGGCATCCGGTCCGGCTGGTCACGGCCTCCATCGACGAGGGGCTCAACGAGAACAAGTACATCGTGCCGGGTCTCGGCGACGCGGGAGACCGGCAGTTCGGTCCGCGATAACCGGCGCGACTACGGCCCGCGACAAGCTTGTAACGGCTTGTGACTGGTGTGCCTGGTGTGGTCGGCGGTCCTGATGTGACGCCGCACCGCAGTCATCTCGTTATCGAAAATGAACCCGCAGGTCTCGTTTGTTCCTTACGCTCGGTGTGCTCCGTATGAGGTCCACTGTGCCGGAACAGCCAGAGATGGGGGTCCACGGAATGTCAGAGCTCTTTTCCCGCAAACTGATTCGCGGATGTGCGCGGGTCGCATCGGTGGGGGCTGTCGCAGTCCTCGCCGCGGCGGCGAGTCACGGTACGGCTGCGGCCGCCGTCGACAACTCGAGGATCCTCCCGCTCGACGACGGGCGTGCGATCGAGGTCATACAGGCCGACACGTCGACGCAGTCGGTTCCGCCGCTTGACAGCTCTCCGCTGAGTGTGGAGTTCTTCCACGACGAGGTGGCCACGGTCCGGATCACCGGCCCGGGTGCGGAGACCTCCGCTGGTACGGCAGTGGAAGTCGGCTTGCAGGTCGGTTACCCGGTCTTCCTTCCGGGAGCGACCGTCACCCTCTACACACCCAACCTCGACTGGGGCGTCGAAAGCGGGGCGGCGCTGAACATCGGAATCGCTCCCGAGTTCGCGCTCGAGCTCGGGCTGGAATCGGGAGGAGCGCTCGGGGGCCAGATCATCCCGTCCCAGGAGATCGAGATCCCGCTCGAGCCCGGAGGGATCACGGATGTTCCGATCGTGGAGGACTTCACGTTCGACGGGGCCTCGACGACCATCCGGATCGCAGGCGTGCACGGTTCCGTTTCGGGGGCCGTCGGTCCTGTGATGATCCGCCCGTACCTGAAAGCGGTCACGGCCGACCGGGACACCGTCGTGACCTACGGTGTGCCACAACGCGTCTGACCGAAATCAGGGATTCTCGTCGCCGAGCGAGACCGCCCATCCGCGCAGTGCGGCGAGCACCGACTCCGCGGCCGGGCGGTCTCGTTCGGTGACCACCTCGAGATAGACCTTGAGTTTCGGTTCGGTGCCCGATGGGCGCACGACGGCGCGCACCGACGGACCGCCGGTGGTGTCGACGGGACTCTCGAAGACGAGGGCATCGGTGTTCATCGGACCGGAGGTCCGGGCGAGATCGGTCGCTGTGACGGACAGACCAGCGATGGTCGTCGGTAGCTCCGACCTCAGTCGCGCCATGACGGCGCCGATGCGCTGCACGTCGTCGACGCGGATCGATACCTGATCGCCGATGTGGACGCCGAACTCGCGATACAACTCGTCGAGTGCGTCGGGCAGGCTCCGGCCGGCCTGTTTCAGCTCGGCGGCGTAGTCGGCGACCACCACCGCGGTCGCGATACCGTCCTTGTCGCGCACCGCATCGGGATCCACGCAGTGCCCGATCGCCTCTTCGTAGGCGTAGACGAGTCCGTCGCCCGCGCGCGCCAGCCATTTGAACCCTGTCGGAGTCTGCGCGTACCGCGCGCCGCGCGCGGCCGCGAGCCGGCCGAGCATAGTGGACGACACGATGGTGGTCGCGACCAGCGAGCCCGGCGCCGAGGACGCGAGGATGCGGTCGCCGAGCAGAACCCCGGTCTCGTCACCCCGCAGCATCGTCCATCCCTGCGCGGTCCGGACGCCCACGGCGCATCGGTCGGCATCGGGATCGAGTGCGAGGGCGATATCGGCCTCGACCTCGGCCGCCAGGGCGAGGAGGGCGTCGGTCGCGCCGGGTTCTTCCGGGTTGGGGAAGGCCACGGTCGGGAATGCCGGGTCCGGCGCGAACTGTGACGCCACGACGTGGACGTCGTCGAATCCCGCGCGGCGCAGTGCGGCCACGGCCACCTCACCCCCGACCCCGTGCAGTGCCGTCAGGGCGATGCGCACCGCCCGGTGCGGGGACCGGGGCAGTGTGGCGACCCGGGCGAGGTACCGCTCGACCAGATCGCCGTCCGACGCCGCGACCGGCATCCGGGGCACCTCGCCGACGTCGTCGACGGCGTCGATCGCGGCTTCGATTTCACGGTCGGCAGGCACGACGAGCTGCGCTCCGTCCGCGAGATACACCTTGTAGCCGTTGTCGGTGGCAGGATTGTGTGATGCCGTGATCTGCACGCCTGCAACGGCATTCAGTGCGCGGACCGCGAAGGCCGTCACCGGAGTGGGGAGAGGCCGGTCGAGGGCGACGACGCGGAAACCGGCTGCGGCGAGAACTTCTGCGGCCGCGCTGTGGAATTCGGCGGAGCCCGTGCGGGCGTCGCGCCCGACGACGATGGTGCCGCCGCCCTGTCCGTTGGCTTCGAGCCACGCCGCGAGCCCGGCGGTGGTGCGCACGACGACGGGCACGT
Organism: Rhodococcus sp. NPDC047139; assembly: GCF_040643435.1. Lineage (NCBI taxonomy): Bacteria > Bacillati > Actinomycetota > Actinomycetes > Mycobacteriales > Nocardiaceae > Rhodococcus > Rhodococcus sp. NPDC047139. Next base: position 77,767 of record NZ_JBEYUH010000009.1, on the reverse strand, counting down.
TCATGCAGTCCGGTCCGTCGCCCACCGGGCCACGCAGACCGGCGGTGCCGAATCGCAGCGTCACAGCCGAGCCGCCAGATCTCGTAGCAGGTCGCCCATCCGGGTCGCGGCCGCGCGTCCCGCGGCGAGCACCTCGGTGTGGTCGAGCGGAGCGCCGGTGATGCCGGCGGCGGCGTTGGTGACCAACGACACCGCGAGCACCCGTGCCCCGGCAGCGCGCGCGGCGATCGTCTCGTGCACCGTGGACATGCCGACGAGGTCGGCGCCGAGTGTGCGCAGCATCCGGATCTCGGCCGGGGTCTCGTAGTGCGGGCCGGGCAGCCCGGCGTAGACCCCTTCGCGCAGCGAGGGCTCGATCTCCCGGGCGAGGGCGCGAAGTTCCGGCGAGTACGCGTCGACGAGATCGACGAACTGAGCGCCCACCAGCGGTGATCGACCGGTGAGGTTGAGATGGTCCGAGATGAGAACCGGCTGGCCCACCGAGAACTCGGGGTCGATCCCTCCGGCTGCGTTGGTGAGAACGACGGTGCGCGCACCCGCGGCGATCGCCGTGCGCACGGGATGCACGACGCGGGCGAGGTCGTGCCCCTCGTACGCGTGGATCCGGCCCGCGAGCACGAGCACCGCATTGTCGCCGGCGCGTACCGAGTGGATGTTCCCGGCGTGCCCTGCGGCTGTCGGCGGAGCGAAGCCGGGCAGGTCGCTCATCGGGATCGTGGCAACGGGAATGCCGAAACTCTCGACAGCGGCCCGCCAACCGGACCCGAGGACGACGGCGACGGGGTGTTCGGCCACGCCCGTCCGCTCGGCGAGGGCGGCGGCTGCGGCGTCGGCGGCCGCTTCGGGATCGAAGATGTGATCGGGTTCTCCCATGGGATCGGACCCTAGCCGGTACCGAGATGTTACTCGTCGGTAAGGAGTCGGGGTAGGCTGACGTCCATGCCTTACCTCGAACGCGACGGCGACGTCTTCGTGCTGCATCTCGGTGACCGCGACGTGGAGGTCTCCGAGAATCGGTTCCACCCGGACCGCCTCGTGGCGATCCACTCCCTGCTCGACGAGGTCGAGGCTCACGAGGGCCCGGCCGCTCTCGTCACGGCGGCGACCGGCAAGTTCTGGAGCAACGGACTCGATATCGACTGGGTCGGTGCGAACCTGCCGGATCTGCCGGACTATCTGGATTCGGTTCACGATCTCTATGTCCGGCTTCTCACCTTCCCTACGGCGACGGTCGCGGCGGTCCAGGGACATGCCTTCGGCGCCGGAGCGATGCTCGCGCTCGCACACGACTTCCGGCTGATGCGCGCCGATCGCGGATTCTGGTGCCTGCCCGAGGTGCAATTGAACATGCCGTTCACGGTCGGGATGTCCGCCCTGATCCGCTCGCGACTGCCCATCCAGACGGCCGTCGAGGCCATCACCACCGGCCGTCGTTACGGCGGCGAGGACGCCGTGGCCGCAGGAATCGCCGAACGGGCTGTGGACGACGACTACGTACTCGCCACCGCGGTCGAGCGTGCCGCAGCGCTCACCGCGACTCGTGGCCCGAACCTGGCGGGCATCAAGCGCGGTTTGCACGCGCCGCTGATCGCGGCGCTGGAGATCCGGACCGACGCATCGAACTTCGGACTGGGCTGATCCCGGCCGGACCGGCCTGTACGCCGATCGATCGACCCGCGGTCGGCATGACAGACTGGACCTTGTGACGACCGAATACGCCACGGCGATCGAGGCTGCCTCCGACACCCTCGTCGGCCTGTCGCATTCGATCCACGCAGAGCCGGAACTCGCCTTCGAGGAGCATCGCAGCGCGGCGAAGATCGTCGAGGTGCTGCGCACCTCCGGTTTCGATGTGAAGACCGGTATCGCCGACCTCCCCACCGCCTTCGACGCGCGATTCGGAAGCGGTGAACTCGTCCTCGCCTTCTGTGCCGAGTACGACGCGCTGCCGGGTATCGGGCACGCGTGCGGTCACAACATCATCGCGGCGGCGGCCGTGGGCGCCGGCCTCGGTCTCGCGGCGCTCGCCGACGAACTCGGCGTCACCGTGCGTGTGATCGGGACACCGGCCGAGGAGACGGGCGGGGGCAAGGTGCTCATGCTCGAACGCGGTGTCTTCGACGGCGTGGGAGCGGCGATGATGGTGCACCCCGGTCCCGTCGACATCACCGGCGCGACGTCGCTGGCCCTCGCCGATATAGCCGTCGAGTACAACGGCCGGGAAGCGCATGCCTCCGCCGCCCCGGAGTACGGTCTCAACGCCGCCGATGCGGCCACGATCGCGCAGGTCGCGGTCGGGCTGTTGCGGCAGCACCTGCATCCCGGACAGCAGATCCACGGGATCGTCGCCGAGGGCGGGACCGCGCCGAACATCGTGCCCAGCCATACCGAATTGCTCTACTACCTGCGGGCAGGGACGAGCGAACTCCTCGACGACCTCGCCGAACGCGCGCGGAACTGCTTCGCGGCCGGCGCTCTGGCCACCGGATGCAACCACCGGATCCGGACGGTGTCGCCGACCTACACCGAACTCACTCCCGATCCGTGGCTGGTGCAGGCATATCGTGAGGAGATCATCGGTCTCGGGCGCCGGCCGTTGCCCGTCGACGAGGAAGGAGCGCGCCCGCTGGGCAGTACCGACATGGGAAACGTGACGAACGTGATGCCGGGAATCCATCCCGTCATCGGACTCGACTCCGGTGGCGCGGTCACACACCAACCGGCGTTCGCAGCCGCGTGTGTGACCGAATCCGCCGACCGGGCCGTGCTCGACGGAGCCCGCGGGCTCACCGGAACGGCAGTGCGCGCGGCGACCGATCCGGTGCAGCGGGCACGACTCATCGAACAGGCCGGACGCCGATGAACCCCTACGTGGAGAAGTGGCTGGACCGCCATGTCGAGGATCTCTCGCTCTGGCGCCGTCACATCCATGCGAATCCGGAATTGGCCCGGCAGGAGTACGCCACCACCGAGTTCGTCGCCAAGCATCTGCGGGCCGCCGGACTGGAACCCAAGGTCCTGCCTCGCGGCACCGGTCTGATCTGTGATCTGGGTCCGTCCGGTGGACCGCGAATCGCCCTGCGTGCCGACATGGACGCACTGCCCATGCAGGAGACGACCGGTCTGCCCTTCGAATCGACCGTCCCCGGGGTCTCGCACGCGTGCGGGCACGACGCCCACACGACCGTCGTACTCGGTGCGGGGCTGGCTCTGGCCTCGATGCCCGAACTGCCGGTCGGCGTACGACTGGTGTTCCAGCCTGCGGAGGAGGTCATGCCCGGTGGGGCGCTCGACGTCGTCGCGGCCGGGGGACTGGACGGCGTCTCGCGCATCTTCGCGCTGCACTGCGATCCCCGGCTCGAGGCGGGGAAGGTGGGGATGCGGGTCGGAGCGATCACTTCGGCGGCCGACACCGTCGAACTCGTCCTCGACTCGCCCGGTGGCCATACCTCGCGACCGCACCTGACCGGCGACCTCGTCTACGGCCTCGGCGCCGTCATCACGGGTCTGCCGGGGATGCTCAGTCGCCGGATCGATCCGCGCACCGGCACGGTCATGGTGTGGGGCGCGGTCAGCGCGGGCAAGGCGCCCAATGCGATTCCTCGGACCGGGATGCTGGCCGGCACCGTCCGGACCGGCGATCACGAGACCTGGCACCTGCTCGAACCGATGGTCCGGGAGATCGTGCACGGCCTGCTCGCGCCCACCGGTGTCAGCTACGAACTGAACTACCGCCGCGGCGTCCCGCCCGTGGTGAACGACGAGGTCTCGGCGCGGATGTTCGAGGACGCCATCCGGACGCTCGGACCGGACGCCTTGGCGGACACCCCGCAGTCCGGTGGGGGAGAAGACTTCTCGTGGTATCTCGAACACATCCCCGGGGCCATGGGCCGGCTCGGGGTGTGGTCGGGCGTCGGACCCGAACTCGACATCCACCAGCCCACTTTCGATCTCGACGAGCGAGCACTGGCCGTGGGTGTGCGGGTGATGACGAACCTGGTACTCGGCACGGGCTGAGACGCCCTGTGCTGTACGGTCTGCAGGTCGGCGACCCTGTGACGGTTCGGGTACAGCGACCGGTGCCGTTCTACCGCGAAGGGTAGGGCGACGGCGTTCTAGAAGCTGTCGGGCCGCCCCGGTCCGACGTTGCGGCTGTTGCGGGTCCGCAGATCCCGCACGTACTCGGCCGGCGCACCGGCGATCTCGGCCGCATCGGCCATCACGCCCAGGTAGCGCGCCGACGGAAGCCCACCCTCGTATCCGTCCACGACGTACAGCCAGGCGAGGACGGGGCCGTCGGCGGTGTCGACGCGCACGCGGATCTTGCGGTGGAACCCGAGTTCGGCTCCCTCCCACCGGTCGAGGCTGCGCTCGTCGTCCTCGGTAACGTCATAGAGCACGACAAACACCTTCGAATCGGCATCCTCGACGACGGTCGCGAGTGCACCCTCCCACCCGATATCGGCCCCGGCGAAGGTCAGCCGCCAGCCGTGCAACCAGCCCGTTCCCGCCATCGGCGAGTGCGGGCAGCGCGTCAGCATCTGCTCCGGATGCATGTTGGACCCGTAGGCGGCGTAGATCGGCACGGGGACAAGGCTAGCCTGTCGCGCGGCGCATCCGGCGGAGGGGCGTTGTGTGCCGGGTCGGGTGGTCCCTGTGCGCGAGGTGGGGGCAGTGACATAGCGTTGTTGTCGACGTGTGTGCCCACCAGGCGCCACGTGCAGCCCGAACCGGCACCCTTCGGAATCGATACAGAGGAGAGCAATGACCCGGATCGTCATCATCGGCGGCGGCCCCGCAGGATACGAGGCGGCGCTGGTGGCATCCCAGTACGGCGCGACGGTGTCACTGATCGATTCGGATGGGATCGGCGGTGCCTGCGTGCTCTTCGACTGCGTTCCTTCCAAGACCTTCATCGCTTCGACGGGCGTGCGCACCGACATGCGGCGCGCCGCCGACCTGGGTATCGAGCTCGAACGCGCCGCGGTCTCGCTGCCGCAGGTGCACCACCGCGTGAAGAGTCTCGCCCGTGCACAGTCCGCGGACATCCGGACCAAGCTCGAGGCGGCCGGTGTGAAGCTGTTCTCCGGATACGGCGAACTCGTCGACGCACAGCCCGGCATGGCCGCCCATCAGGTCCGCGCGAAGCTGCTGACCGGCGAGGAGAAGGTGCTCGACGCCGACGTCGTGCTGATCGCGACCGGAGCGAGCCCTCGTGTGCTGCCGGGAGCGGAACCGGACGGCGAGCGGATCCTCACCTGGCGTCAGCTCTACGACCTCGAGAAGTTGCCCGAACATCTCGTCGTGGTCGGCTCGGGTGTGACCGGTGCGGAGTTCGTCTCCGCCTACACCGAGGTCGGCGTGCAGGTCACCGTGGTCTCGAGCCGTGACCGCATCCTGCCGCACGAAGACGAGGATGCGGCGCTCGTGCTCGAGGACGTCCTTACCGAACGCGGCGTGACGTTGGTCAAGCACGCCCGCGCCGATCGCGTCGAACGCACGGGTGACGGCGTGCGTGTACTTCTCGCCGACGGCCGGATCGTCGAGGGCAGTCACGTGCTGATGACCGTCGGTTCGGTGCCGAACACCCAGAATCTCGGGCTCGAGAAGGTCGGACTCGAACTCGACCGGGGCGGATACCTTCCCGTGGACCGGGTCTCGCGTACCGCTGTCCCCGGCATCTACGCCGCGGGCGACTGCACGGGCCTGCTGCCGCTCGCATCGGTCGCGGCGATGCAGGGACGTATCGCCATGTACCACGCCCTCGGTGAGGGTGTGAGCCCCATCAAGCTGAAAACCGTTGCGGCGGCGGTGTTCACCCGCCCTGAGATCGCGGCCGTCGGCGTCAGCCAGGCGACGATCGATGTGGGTGAGGTCCCTGCCCGCACCGTGATGCTCCCTCTCAACACGAACCCGCGGGCCAAGATGTCCGGGCTGCGCCGAGGTTTCGTGAAGATCTTCTGCCGTCCCGCGACGGGCGTGGTCATCGGCGGAGTGGTCGTGGCGCCGAACGCTTCCGAATTGATCCTCCCCATCGCGCTGGCGGTGCAGAACAACCTGTCCGTCAACGATCTCGCGCAGACCTTCTCGGTTTATCCGTCGCTGAGCGGATCGGTGACGGAGGCTGCACGTCAGTTGATGCGGCACGACGATCTGGACTGAGCCGTCACATCGGGGCCGGCGCCCCTGACGGAGAACGCCGGTCCCGCTCGACTCGGGTCAGGCCCAGTCGTAGGTGCGTTCGACCGCCTTGTTCCATTCGCCGAACAGCCGCTCGCGTTCGTCGGCGCCCATCCCGGGTTCCCAGGTGTGGTCCGCGGCCCAGTTACGGCGGATGTCCTCCTCGTCCTTCCAGAATCCGACGGCGAGCCCGGCTGCATAGGCTGCGCCGAGCGCGGTGGTCTCCGCGACCACCGGCCGCACGACAGGGACACCGAGGATGTCGGACTGGAACTGCATGAGCAGATCGTTGACCACCATGCCGCCGTCGACCTTGAGAGTGTGCAATTCGACACCGGAGTCGGCATTCATCGCCTCGATGACCTCGCGGGTCTGGTAGGCCGTCGCCTCGAGCGCCGCGCGCGCGAGGTGCCCTTTCCCCACGAAGCGTGTGAGCCCGGCGACGACGCCACGGGCGTCGGGTCGCCATCGCGGCGCGAACAATCCCGAGAAGGCCGGGACGAAATACGCCCCGCCGTTGTCGGGGACGCTTGCGGCGAGCTCCTCGATCTCGTCGGCGGACCGGATGATCCCGAGATTGTCGCGCAACCACTGCACGAGCGAACCGGTCACGGCCACCGACCCTTCGAGGGCGTAGACGGCAGGTGCGTCGCCGATCCGGTAACACACGGTGGTGAGCAGGCCGTGCTCGCTGCGAACCGGGGTGGTGCCGGTATTGAGAAGCAGGAAGTTGCCGGTTCCGTAGGTGTTCTTCGCCTCTCCGGGGGACAAGCAGCCCTGGCCGAAGGTCGCGGCCTGCTGGTCGCCGAGAATACCGGCGATCGGCACGCCCGCGAGCGGTCCACGTTCGCGCGCGTGCCCGTACACCTCGGCCGAACTGCGGATCTCGGGCAGCATCGATTCCGGGATGCCGAAATCCGCACAGATCTCCGGATCCCACTGCTGGGTCCGGAGGTTCATCAACAGGGTCCGGGAAGCGTTGGTGACGTCGGTGATGTGCACGCCGGGTGGCTGGCCCTCTTCACCGATACCACCGGTGAGATTCCACAGGATCCAGCTGTCGATGGTGCCGAACACGAGGTCGCCGGCTTCCGCGCGCTCACGGGCACCGTCGACGTTGTCGAGAATCCAGCGGACCTTGGGACCGGCGAAATAGGTCGACAGCGGGAGTCCGGTGATCTCGCGATACCGGTCGGGCCCTGTGTCACCGGCGAGTTCCTCGACGAGCCGATCGGTACGCGTGTCCTGCCAGACGATCGCGTTGTAGACGGGGCGGCCGGTGTTGCGATCCCACACCACGGTGGTCTCGCGCTGATTGGTCACTCCGATCGCTGCGATGTCGCGGCGCCGCAGCTCGGCCTTGGCCACCGCGGCGGCGACCACCTCGCGGGTGTTGAGCCACAGCTCTTCCGGATCGTGTTCGACCCATCCCGACCGCGGGAAGAACTGGCGGTGTTCCTTCTGCGAAATCGTCACGATGCGCCCGTCGTGATCGAAGATGATGCACCGACTGGACGTGGTGCCCTGGTCGATCGCCGCGATGAACTGGTTCACAGGTGATCCTCGGAGTGAAGGGGACGAGTCGGCTCGGCAACGCTTCCGCTGCGCGCTGCGCGGTCGAAACTACTAGCCTTGATCGGGATACGTCGGAGACTCACGGGAGCGGGTGCGGTGACCAACGAATCGGGTGTGCAACTCCTCGGACCGCAACAGCGCGCCGATGCCTGGCGTCGTCTCGCCACCGAACAGTTCGACGTCGTGGTCATCGGCGGTGGTGTCGTCGGTGCGGGTGCAGCGCTCGACGCAGCCACGCGTGGCCTTCGGGTGGCACTCGTCGAAGCCCGCGACTACGCCTCCGGTACGTCGAGCCGGTCGTCGAAGATGTTCCACGGTGGCCTGCGTTATCTCGAACAGCTCGAGTTCGGGCTCGTCCGGGAAGCGCTGCGCGAGCGCGAACTCGCCCTGACCACCCTCGCTCCACATCTCGTCAAGCCGTTGAAGTTCCTGTTCCCGCTCACCCACCGGGTGTGGGAGCGGCCCTACATGGCAGCCGGGATCTTCCTGTACGACCGGCTCGGTGGCGCGAAGTCCGTTCCGGCCCAGAAACACCTGACCCGGTCGGGCGCCCTGCGGATGGTTCCCGGCCTCAAACGGAACTCGCTCGTCGGCGGAATTCGCTACTACGACACCGTCGTCGACGACGCCCGGCACACCATGACGGTCGCACGGACGGCAGCACACTACGGTGCCGTGGTGCGCACCTCCACCCAGGTCGTGGGATTTCTCCGGGAGGCCGACCGCGTCTCGGGTGTGCGAGTGCGTGACAGCGAGGACGGTTCGGTCACCGAGGTGCGCGCGCATGTCGTGATCAACGCGACCGGTGTGTGGACCGACGAGATCCAGTCGCTGTCGCGGCAGCGGGGCCGTTTCCGGGTACGCGCGTCGAAGGGGGTGCACATCGTCGTGCCCCGCGATCGGATCGTCAGCGACTCGGCGATCATCCTGCGCACCGAGAAGTCGGTGCTGTTCGTCATTCCCTGGGGCAATCACTGGATCATCGGGACCACCGACACCGACTGGAATCTCGACCTGGCGCATCCCGCTGCGACGAAGGCCGACATCGACTACATCCTCGACCATGTCAATCGCGTGCTGGTCGTGCCGCTCACCCATGACGACATCGACGGCGTCTACGCGGGACTTCGCCCCCTCCTGGCGGGGGAGAGCGACGAGACGTCGAAACTGTCGCGCGAGCACGCCGTTGCCCGCGTGGCCCCCGGCCTCGTGGCCATCGCGGGAGGCAAGTACACCACTTATCGTGTCATGGCCGAGGACGCCGTCGATCTCGCCGCCGACGACATCCCGGCCCGCATCGCGCCGTCGATCACCGAGAAGGTGCCCCTCGTCGGGGCAGACGGCTATTTCGCACTGGTCAACCAGACCATGCACCTCGCCGAGGAATACGGCTTGCATCCCTACCGGGTCAAGCACCTGCTCGATCGCTACGGTTCCCTCATCGAGGACGTGCTGAGCTTCGCGAAGGGACGGCCCGAACTTCTCGAAGCGCTCACCGATGCTCCGCAGTACCTGCAGGTCGAGGTGGTCTACGGTGCTGCGGCCGAGGGAGCCCTGCATCTCGAGGATCTGCTGGCACGCCGGACGCGCATCTCGATCGAGTATCCGCACCGCGGGCTGCACTGTGCCGAACAGGTGGCTCGTCTGGTCGCCCCCGTTCTCGGGTGGGACGACGCCACCGTCGATCGGGAGATCGCGACGTACCGGGCACGCGTCGTGGCCGAGATCGAGTCGCAGAGCCGTCCCGACGACGAGTCGGCGGATGCGCTCAGGGCAGCGGCACCCGAAGCCCGGCCGGAGATCCTGGAACCGGTCCCGATCATGTGATCCGGGGTCAGTGCGTGAGCACGACCTTCACGACGACGACGACCGTCGCGAGCAGGGCTACTCCCACCGCGGCCATAACGGTCCGGGTTGTCGGTCTGCGGTGCTGCAACCGGCGCACGACGAGCACCGTCGAACCGATACGGACCAGCACTGCGACCTCGGCGAGAAGCTGTGCGGTACGGGGCTCGAGCCAGCCGAGCCACGCTGTGGCGAGAATCAGGCACGGCAACACCGCGGACGAGAGGATCGGTACCGAGTCCCTGAGTTCCTCGAGACGTTCGCTGCGCGAGATCTGTTCACCGGTGCGCACGGTCTGGGAAACCGACTCGGCGAAGACATGCGCGATGAACGTCGAGAGTGCGGTGCCCGCCACGATCGCGATCCCGATGTACTCGGGCGACGTCGTGATGGGGACGAGCGCGGCCAGCACGAGTATGTTGCCGTAGACGTAGGCGCTGATGCGGGAGGCCGCCGAACTTCGCGACAGCGGGCGCCGCCGCTCGGTCGGCAGGTACGGAGGCGTGGACACGTCGAAAGCGTGACACGGACTGGCCTTTGCCGGGACGGGATCCGGCCGGACCCGTCAGTGCGAAACGGTGGTGGGGCGGTGCCGGTTCGTCACTTCGGGGCTGTAGTGCATCGGCGAGTCGCGGCGGTCGCGCGGAGGCAGGTTGCGGCCGGGCGTCTCGAGCAGACCGGAGTCGGCCGCGATGCGGCCGAAGACGCGGTCCCAGCCCGCACGCGCGCGCGGATGATATCGGTAGCGCCACGGCACGACTGCGGTGCACACACCGATCGCACGGCCGACGAGAGCGTGCAGTCGCTCGTCGCGCCTGCTCCAGTCGTAGCCGAGTAGCTCGCGTACCGGCGGGTCGTACAACCCGACGGTGAGCCACAGGAATCCCGCCGTCACCGGCGGGCGGATCAGCTTCCAGACGACCTCGGGGAACCACCGCAGGTAGGGCGGGCGGTCGATATTCGACAGGTCGAGCACGTCGCGAGTGGCCTTGTTGTCCTCGAGTACATTTCGGCACATGTGATCCCAGTAATCGAGGAATGCCTCCCACGATTCCGGGACCGAGTGCATCGGCATTCCGTACAGCCGATACCACTGCACGTGCTCGTCGAACAACCGGTGCTTCTCCTCGAGGGTGAGCGGCCCGTCGAACCATTCGATGGAGACGACGAGACTGTAGAAGAAGGTCGCGTGCGCCCAGTAGAAGGTGTCCGGATCGAGTGCGTGATACTTGCGGCCCTTCTTGTCCACTCCCTTGATGGTGTTGTGGTAGCCGCGTACTTTCGCCGCGGTCTCCGGGGCGCGGGGGCCGTCGAAGACGACACCGTAGATCGGGTACAGCGACCGGTAGAGACGCTCCCAGCGCTCGTCGAAGAACTTCGAGTGCTCTTCGACGGCGGCCCCGAGACCGGGATGCATGTTCTGCATCGACCCCGCCCAGGGCCCGAAGATCATGCCGCGCCACCCGCCGAAATATCTCCACGTCAGAGAATCCGGACCCAACGGCTCCGGCGTCCTGCCGCGCGACGGCCCGTCGGAACCCGACCCGGAGGATGCCTGACTACGCATGTTGTCAGAGTAGGATTCGGCGGGCATGCAGTCAACGACGGGAAGCAACAGGGTGGACACCACGCGCCGCAGCTGGGCGGGCGTCGGAATCGACGAACGCCGCCGCCTGCGCAGGGAACGGCTCCTCGCGGTGGGTGTCGAACTGCTCGGAGCGGCCGGTGGCGCGGCGGCCAACGTCCGCGCCGTATGCCGCGCCGCCGCCCTCACCGAACGGTATTTCTACGAGAGTTTCGCCGACCGCGATACCTTCGTCCGTGAGGTCTACGCCCACGTCGCCGATCGCGCCCGCCAGGCGCTGGCGCAGGCGGTGGTCTCCGCGCCGGCCACCGGGCGTGCCGAAGCGGCCGTGCGGGCGTTCGTCGAACTCATGGTCGACGACCCCGCCAAAGGACGTGTTCTACTCCTCGCCCCGCTGCGTGAACCCGCGATCACCCGGCGCGGCATCGAACTCGCACCGATGTTCGTCGCGCTCGTCCGTGATCAACTTCCACCCGGGGGTGACGAGGGCTACCGCCACATGGTTGCGGTCGGAGTCGTCGGGGCGCTCACCAGCCTCTTCATGGGCTATCTCGAGGGTGATCTCTCGGTCTCGCGCGACACCCTCGTCGACCATTGTGTTGCGCTCGTCGAGCAGGCCGGTCAGGCGGGAGTCCCGCCTGACCGGGGCTGACAGCGCGGGCACCGGTAGACCACCCGTTCCGGATCGGTCGCCGTTCCGATCTCCCCGGCGCGGATCGGGGTGTGGCAGCGTCGGCACGGCCGGCCGCGCCGCCCGTAGACCCACAGGTTGTGGCCCGGGCGGCGGTCACCGGTGGTGATGCGCATCGCCCGGTCGCGGTTGGCGACCAGTAGTCGATGCGCGAGATCGACCCATGCCGCCGGATCGCCCGCGCGGCCGACGGGTGTCGACGGATCGACGCCCCGCAGGAAGCACAGTTCGGAGCGGTACACATTGCCGACGCCGGCCATGATGCGCTGATCGAGCAGTGCCACACCGACGGGGCGATCGGGGTCGCGTGCGAGATTCGCTGCGGCACGGCCGGGATCCCAATCGGGACCGAGCAGATCGGGGCCGAGGTGCCCGACGGCGTCGTGTTCCCGCTCGCGGGCGAGCACCTCGACGATGCCGAGTTCGAACCCGACCGCTTGCGCATCCTCGGTGCCGAGCACGACGCGGGCCTTGTATCCCGGCTTGCGCCAGCGACTTCCACGCGGATAGACATGCCATTCACCTTCCATCTTCAGATGTGAATGGATGGACACGTCCGCCACCCGGATCAACAGATGTTTGCCCCGTGAAAGCACTTCGTCGACGGTGGATCCGGTGAAATCGGCTGTGGCGAAACGAGGTACACGAAAATCCGTTTCCGTCAGGAGCTTTCCTTCCAGGGCGGCTCGGAGGCGGTGCGCGGTGCGGAACACGGTGTCTCCCTCGGGCACGTCAGGACCTCAGCCGGTAACCACGCGGCGTCGCCGAGAATCCCGATTCGGCAAGGAGCTCGGCGAATTCGTGCCCGTGGATCGAGGCGCCGTCGACCTTCTCCACCACGATCTTGTCGACCCCGCCGCGTTTGACGGTCGCGGCCAGCGACGCGCACGCATTGCGCAACCGGCCCGGATCGTCGTCGAAGGTGAGGAGGGTGCGTCCCCCGCGTTCGACGAACAGCACGAGCGCCCCGTCGACGAGCACCACGAGACCGCCCGCTTTCCGGCCGGGCCGGTGTCGCGGAGCGTTGTCGTCGGCGGACGATTTCGGCCACGGCAGGGCGGCACCGTACGGATTGGCGGGATCGCACGCAGCGAGCGTGACGGCTGCGGTCTCCGAATGGCGACCCTCGATCGAATCGGAGAACGACCGCAGACGGTCCACGACCGCCGGGGTCGAGAACTGCGCCCCACCGAGCGAGTCGACGAAGTAACCGCGACGACACCGACCCGTCTCCTCGAATCGGCTGAGCACCTTGTACATCGTCGCGAAACCGCCGGGCACACCCTCTCCGGCGACGACGCCGCGGGTGACCACGCCGTACCGTTCGAGCAACAGTTCGGCGGTGGTGTGGGCACGTACCGTCGGATCGGTCTCCCGTTCCGGAAGCATCGACCAGCGCCCGCTCACCGTCGGCGGTCCGGCGCGGCCGGGCAGGTTCGGACGAGGGCGGTACATGCGGGCGCGTGGCGCCCTGCGCGGCGTACGGTGAGCCGGTTTGGCGCGCGAGGTGTCGCCGATCAGGGCGCGCAAGGGTGCGAGGCTGTCGCCCGCGACGTGCCCGCTCCACACCAGTTCCCACAGGGCATCGGCCACCGTCGAGTCGCTCGCGGTGGTGTGCAGCGCGGTGACCGCGTCCGCCAATTGCCGGAAGAAGTACGCACCTCCACCGGACAGCGAGTCGAGGATGGCCAGGTGTACCGGCCCGAGCTCGATATCTTCGATGGGCGCCAGGCTTGCCGGTGCCAGATCGGCCGGATGCAGAGCCACCCAGCCGTCCTTTCCTGATATCGATCCGGCTCCCGACCAGAGGACCTCGCCGGTCGTGGTGAGTTCGTCGAGCATCGTCGGCGTGTAGTCCCGCACGCGCGGGGCGAGGATCAGCGGTTCGAGCGCGCTCGCGGGCACGGGCACCCCGGCCAGTTGTTCGACGACGGTGAGGACGCCGTCGATGCCGTAGAGCGCACTCGTGCCCGGGCCCGTTCCGAGGTGATGCCAGTCGGGCAGGAACCGGCCGAGGGTCGCGGTGCTGACGGGCTCGACGTCCTGCCGGGCGGCGGCGAGGGAGCGCCGCCGCAACCGCCGTAACACCTCGCTGTCGCACCATTCCGATCCGCTCGAACCCGGCCGGAATTCGCCGGCGGTGACTCGTTTGTCGGCTGCGAGTCGTTCGAGGACGGATTCGACGACCGCAGTGCCCAGCCCGAACCGGGCGGCAGCCTGTGCGGTGGTGAACGGGCCGTGCGTGCGGGCGTAACGAGCGACAAGGTCGCCGAGTGGATCGGGCACCGGCTCGACGAAGGCGGTGGGCACCCCGATCGGTAGCGGCACACCCAGTGCGTCGCGCAGCCGGGAGGCATCCTCGACCGCAGCCCACCAGCCCTCGCCGGCATACGACACTCGAAGTGCGCGTCGTTGCGTCGCGAGCTCCTCGATCCACGCCGCCGGGTCGTCCGTGGTCCGCTCCCTCAGTTCGGCGTCTGTGAGCGGACCGAGCAGCCGCAGCAGGTCGGCGACGCCCTCGGCGTCGCGTGCGCGTCGTTGCGGGGTGAGTCGTTGCAGTTCGTGCTCGGCTTCGGTGATGACGTCCGCATCGAGCAGCTCGCGCAACTCCACCCGGCCGAGAAGTTCCGCGAGGAGTGACGAGTCGAGCGAGAGCGCGGCGGCTCGACGCTCGGCGAGAGGGCTGTCGCCCTCGTACAGGAACTCGCCGACATAGGAGAACAGAAGTGAGGTCGCGAACGGCGAGGCCGTGGGGGTTTCCACCTCGGCAAGGCGGATCCTGCGCTGCGCGATACCGCCGAGCAGATTTCGCAGGGCCGGAAGATCGTAGACGTCCTGCAGGCACTCCCGGACCGTCTCGAGCAGGATCGGGAAGTCCGGATAGCGGCGAGCGACGTCGAGCAGCTGTGCGGAGCGCTGGCGTTGCTGCCAGAGCGGGGCGCGTTTGCCCGGATTACGGCGGGGCAGCAGCAGAGCTCGGGCGGCGCACTCGCGGAAGCGGGACGCGAACAGGGCCGAACCGCCGACCTGCTCGGTGACGATGTCGTCGATCTCCTCGGTGTCGAAGACGAAGATCTCCGAACCCGGTGGGGCGTCGTCGGTGTCGGGCAGCCGGACGATGATGCCGTCGTCGGACGGGGTGGGATGCGACTCGACACCGTAACGCTCGAGCAGGCGCGCTCCCACTGCGAGCGCCCACGGTGCGTGCACACGCAATCCGAACGGCGAATGCAGAACCAGTCGCCAGTCGCCGAGCTCGTCACGGAACCGCTCGACCACGAGTGTGCGGTCGGTGGGCAGGTGCCCGGTGGCGGTGCGCTGTTCGTCGAGCAGCCGGATCAGGTTCCCCGTCGCGTAGTCGTCCAGTCCGGCCTTGCGGCAACGTGCCTCGGCGTCCTCGGGTGCGGCGTGCCCCATCTCACGGAGGAAGACGCCGAAGGCGGCACCGAGTTCGGCGGGTCGCCCCTGGCTGTCGCCGTGCCAGAACGGTAATCGACCCGGGCGCCCGTAGGCGGGGGAGACCAGGACGCGGTCGAAGGTGATCTCTTCGATCCGCCAGCTCGTGGCACCGAGCGCGAACACATCGCCCACTCGCGACTCGTACACCATCTCTTCGTCGAGTTCGCCCACGCGCGTGTTCTTCTCGCCCACCATGTACACGGTGAACAGGCCGCGATCAGGAATCGTGCCGCCGGAGGTGACGGCGAGTCGCTGGGCGCCGGGCCTGCCGGTGAGGGTGCCGGCCGTGCGGTCCCATACGACGCGGGGACGCAACTCGGCGAACTCGTCGGAGGGATAGCGGCCGGAGAGCAGGTCGAGCACCGATTCGTAGACTCCGCGGGACAGCGTTGCGAACGAGCCGCTGCGCCGGACCGTGTCGAACCAGTCGTCGACGTCGACGGGTTCGAGCGCGGTCGCCGCGACCGTCTGTTGTGCAAGCACATCCAGTGGATTGGCCGGAACCTGAAGGGCTTCGATGTGTCCGGCGACCATCCGCTCGACGGTCACCGCACAGTGCGCGAGATCGGTCCGGTGTTTCGGGAAGAGTACTCCGCGCGAGGTCTCGCCCACCTGGTGCCCGGCGCGACCGACGCGTTGCAGGCCGCTCGCTACCGACGGGGGAGCTTCGACCTGGATCACGAGGTCGACCGCGCCCATGTCGATGCCGAGCTCGAGGCTCGACGTCGCCACCACACACCGGAGACGGCCGGACTTGAGATCGTCCTCGATCAGAGCACGTTGATCCTTGCTCACCGATCCGTGGTGTGCGCGGGCGAGCACCGGTTCGGCCCCTGCGGCCGTTTCGGTGGGTGAACCGAGTTGGGCCGGTGGTGCATGTTCGGAGCTCACCGGATTTCCTGAGCGCTCGGCATAGATCTCGTTGAGCCGCGCGGTGAGGCGCTCGGACAGTCGCCGGGAGTTGGCGAACACGATCGTCGACCGGTGCTCGGTGATGAGATCGACGATCTGTTCCTCGACATGGGGCCAGATCGACCCGGCCTGCGGTGTGGGGGACAGTGACTCCTCGTCGGGTTCCGAGAGGCCGAGTTCGGTCATGTCCTCGACCGGCACGCGCACGGAGAGATCCCAGGTCTTCGGCGACGGGGGCGCAACGATCCGGATGGGAGCAGAGCCGGCGAGGAATCGGCCCACCTCTTCGTGTGGACGCACCGTGGCGGACAGCCCGATGCGCTGGGCCGGCGCGCGCAGCAACAGATCGAGGCGTTCGAGCGACAGCGCGAGATGCGCCCCGCGTTTCGTTCCCGCCACGGCGTGGACCTCGTCGACGATCACCGTTTCGACCCCGACAAGATTCTCGCGGGCGGACGAGGTGAGCATGAGGAACAGGGACTCGGGGGTCGTGATGAGGATGTCCGGTGGTGTTCGGGCGAGGGCGCGCCGATCTGCCTGGGAGGTGTCGCCGGAACGGACCCCGACGGTGATGTCGGGCGGGGTGAGACCGAGTCGCTTCGCGGTCTGGGTGATCCCGACCAGCGGGGATCTCAGGTTGCGTTCGACGTCGACGGCGAGAGCCTTGAGAGGCGAGACGTACAGGACGCGGGTGCGGTGCTCGCGCGCGGCATGCTCTTGCGCAGGAGTGGACGAGAGCCGGTCGAGCGACCACAGGAACGCCGACAGGGTCTTGCCCGAACCGGTGGGTGCGACGACGAGGGTGTGGGCTCCCGAGGAGATCGAGTCCCACGCGCCGAGCTGTGCCGGCGTCGGGGACTCGAATGCCCCGGCGAACCACGCACGGGTCGGCGCGGAGAATCGGTCGAGGATGTCGGTCACCACTCCATGGTGTACCCCCCGGCCGACACGGTCAGTCGTCGAACGCGAATCGGGCGATCTGACGACAGTGCTCGTCGGCCCACGAATTACGTCCGCCTCGCATCAGCTCCGCGACCAGCGACCGCCCCGGCTCGCGCCACGGAAGAGCGTCGAACTGCGCCTTGGCGGCGGCTTCGTCGCTCCACACGACGGACACGATGGACCCCTCGTCGACGAAGGTGAGGGCGGGGAAGGCTGCCGCGAACTGCTCGCGTGTCGATCCCATGGCCTGTTCGAGTTCGGTGCCCGACACCCGGACGTAGCCGGCGAGGCTGCGCCGTCCTTCGGAGAGGTCGAGGAACACACCGGCGACCGCCATGTCACCCGCATGAACCGAGACCAGCGGCTCTCTCGGATCGGCCGGATCCCCTGGGGGAAGGCATACGACCGACCAGTACTCGCATTCGCTCATGCGGGCGTTGGGCACGATCGACGACACGACGTCTCGAAGCCAGGCCGTGACGGAACCGAACTCGGGGTACCGCTCGAGTTCGCGGTACTTGGTCTCGCGCAGCGGTAGGTCGGCCGTCGACTGGGGCACACGGGTATTCACGCGACGATTATGACCGCTGACGGTGTGGGACGGCTCATCAGATCACCACGCCGGGATTCAGGATCGCATTCGGATCGAGCGCATCCTTGATCCGCTTCGTCAACGCCATCACGTCCGGACCCACCTGGTCGGGCAGCCATGCCTTCTTGAGGCGGCCGACACCGTGCTCACCCGTGATCGTGCCTCCGAGTTCGATCGCGAGATCCATGATCTTCCCGAAGACCACCTGAGCCCGTGCGGCCATGTCCTCGTCGGCGGGGTCGTAGACGATGAGTGGATGGGTGTTGCCGTCTCCGGCGTGGGCGATCACGGCCACGGTGACGTCGTGTTCGGTAGCAAGTTCGGCGATCCCGCCCACGAGCGCCGGCAGGGCAGGGATCGGCACGCCGACATCCTCGAGCAGGAGACTTCCGGTGCGTTCCACGGCCGGGATCGCCATTCGCCGGGCGGCGGCGAACGCTTCACCCTCCTCCGTGTCGTCCGTCGCGAAGACGTCCTGGGCCCCGGCCTCGCGGCACGCCCGCACCATGATCTCGATTTCTTCCGCGGCTGCGGCACCGGGCGCATCCGAGCGGGCTATGAGCATCGCCTCGCTGGAGCGTTCGAGCCCCATCCGCAACATGTCCTCCACCGCGGCGATCGAGGTCTTGTCCATGAACTCGAGCATGGCAGGCCGTAGGACGGCGGTGATGGCGACGACCGCATCGGCGGCGGCCTGGACGGTGGCGAACGTCGCGACCATCGTCGATGCAGGTGGGGGCGGCGGGACGAGGCGCAGCGTCACCTCGGTGATGACACCGAGCGTCCCCTCGCTTCCGACGAACAGTTTCGTCAGCGACAGACCGGCGACGTCCTTGACCCGTGGGCCGCCGAGCCGCACCGCGGTGCCGTCGGCGAGGACCACTTCGAGGCCCAGCACGTAATCGGTGGTCACGCCGTACTTCACGCAGCACAGGCCTCCGGCGTTGGTTGCCGCGTTCCCTCCGATCGTGCAGATCTCGAACGACGACGGATCCGGTGGGTACCAGAGTCCGTGGTCGGCCGCAGCCTGCTTGACCTCGACGTTGAGCAGTCCGGGCTGCGCCACTGCGGTACGGGTTGCGGTGTCGACGGTGATCGCCCGCATCTTCTCGGTGCTCAGCACGATGCCGGCGGCGAGCCCGCCCGACCCGCCGGACAAGCTCGTGCCGGCGCCGCGGGGAACCACCGGAACCCGGTGGGTGTTCGCCCATCGCAGGGTCGCCTGCACGTCCGCGGTGGAGGTGGCCCGGACGAGCGCGCGCGGGATCTCGGCATCCGGATCCTGTGCGCGGTCCTGCCGGTAGCCCGCCAGGATGTCCGGATCGGTGACGAGCGCACCGGCAGGCAGAAACTCGGCGAGTTCGCCGAGTGGCAGCGCGGTTCCGATCTCGGAGGTCATGATCCGTGCACCTGCGGGATGTATCGGGCGCGCAGCTTGTGTTTGACGAGCTTTCCCGTCGGGGTGCGCGGAAGGTCGTCGGAGAAGTCGACGCTGCGAGGGGCCTTGAAGTGCGACACGCGTTCGCGCACGTAGGCGAGCAGTTCCTGCTCGAGTTCGGGACTCGGCTCCACTCCCTCGACGAGCTGCACGACGGCCTTGACCTCCTCGCCCATCTCCTCGTTCGGTATGCCGATCACCGCGACGTCGAAAACCTTGGGATGCAGCGTGAGAACATTCTCGGCTTCCTGCGGATAGATGTTCACGCCTCCGGAGATGATGGTGAACGCGGCGCGATCGGTGAGATAGAGAAAGCGCTCCTCGTCCAGATAACCGATGTCACCGCTGGTCGTCCAGGTCGGATGCTCGGGGTGGGTGGCTTCCTCGGTCTTCACCGGGTCGTTGTGGTACTCGAACGGTCGCTCGTCGCGCTCCCACCACACCGTCCCGGTCGAGCCGGTGGGCAATTCCCGGCCCTGGTCGTCGCAGATGTGGACGACACCCAAGGTGCCGTCGCGGCCGACCGAACCCGGATGAGCGAGAGCCTGTTCCGAATCGATGAACGTCGCTCCCGCCCCCTCGGTGGACGCGTAGTACTCGTGGATCACCGGACCCCACCACTCGATCATCGCGCGCTTGATCTCGGGCGGACACGGTGCGGCCGCGTGGACGGCGACCTTCATGCTCGTCACGTCGTATTTCGCGCGGGTCTCCTCGGGGAGCTTGAGCATCCGGACGAACATCGTCGGCACCCATTGGCTCGCCGTGACCGAGTACCGGTCGATGAGCGCGAGCGCTTCCTCGGGATCGAAGCGGTCCATGAGGATCACGGTGCCGCCGACCGACTGGATCGTGCCGCAGAATCGCAGCGGCGCCGCGTGGTAGAGCGGGGCGGGGCACAGGTAGACGGTGCTGTCGTCGAAGCCGTACATCGGGGCGAAGACCGCGGTGTACGGGTCGGGGATGTCCTGCACCTGCCCGTCCGGAAGCTTCGGCTTGATTCCCTTGGGGCGTCCGGTGGTGCCCGACGAATACAGCATGTCCTGGCCCCGCGGTTGGTCGTCGAGCGGTGTCGTGTCGAACCGGCCGAGCGCGGCCTCGTAGTCCTCGAAACCGTCCGACGACCCGCCGAACACGAGGCGGTGGGCCACACGGGGATAGGCGTCGGGGGACGAATCGACGGCATCGAGGGCCTGAGCCGACACCACGAGTGCCTTCGCACCGCAGTCGTCGACGATGTAGGCGGCTTCGGCGGGAGTCAGATGCCGGTTGACCACCGTGATGTACAGACCCGAGCGCAGCGCCGCCCAGTACACCTCCATCACGCGCAGGTCGTTGTTCGAGATCAGTGCGATGTGGTCGCCGCGCACGAGACCGAGGGACCGCAGGTACTTCGCCAGCTGGAGCGAATGCTCGTCGAGTTCGCGGTAGGTCAGCGATTCTCCGGTGGCGGGCCGGATGACGGCGGGTTTGTCGGGCGTGGTGGCGACGAAGTTCCCCGGGTACATGCCCCTGGTCTACCACGGATGTGTCCCGGACCACAGCATCTCTGATTGGGGAGAGCGCTGGAGGGTACTCACGTGGGAAGAGGCGAAGGGAGAGGACGATGCCGAATTCCTCGATCAAGAACGAGAAGATGTACGAGGACCTGCGCAAGGACGGCGCATCGAAGGAGAAGGCCGCGCGGATCTCGAACGCGGCTGCGAACGAGGGCAAGTCGAAGGTGGGGAAGAAGGGCGGCGAGTCCGGCTCCTACGACGACTGGACGGTCGCCGACCTGAAGAAGCGCGCGAAGGAACTGGGAATGACCGGTTACTCCGACATGAAGAAGAGCGAACTCGTCGATGCGCTGCGCAACCACTGAGTAGACTTCGTGGCTACTGCCGGTTCTCCGAGGGGGGAGCATGGGCCGCATCACTCAGAGGGTCGATCCCCGGTCTGTCGTGGACGATCTCGAGCGTCATGCCCGGGCCGCGGTCGCGTTCGGTGCGGCGGGAAGGATCGAAGCTCTGCCGGCACGGGTGGTCCGGCGCGGTGATCTCTTCGTCGGTTTGGATCCGTCCGCTGTTCCTGCCGCCGCGGTCTTCGGCCGGGTGTCGTTGAACCTCGACGATGGGTCGTACTGGTTCGATCTGCGTGCTGCGAACCTACGCGGATCGATGGTTCCGGCGCAGCGCGCTCCCGTCGGCGCGCCCGAAGACCTCGCATGGTTCGTCTTCGACGTACAGCGGGTGACCGCGTGGGATTACGGACGCCTGCACGAGGAGGCGGGCGGATGAGTCCCGACGATCCTCTCGCCCGGGTGTTCCTCGAGTCGTCGATGGTCGCGCGCGTCGCCACCCGCACCCCGAAGGGGAGACCGGCGATGACACCCCTGTGGTTCCTGGCGCACGGGGGCCGGTTGCATCTCGGTACGGCCCGGACATCGGTCGTCGTGCGGAACGTGAAAGCCGATCCGGACGTAGCCGTGCTCCTCGACCTGCCCGGCAGGGCTGGCGGTTCGGATCACCTGCTGCAGTTGAGAGGCCGTGCAACCGTACGGGAGGGCATACCCTCTTTGCCGGTCCTGCTCGGGCTGGCCCGGAAGTACTATCTCGCCGGATGGCGTTCGGAGTTCGCTCATGCCCGTCTGTGGCGACTGCGTACCAGGTACTACGCCCAGGCCGAGGGGGCGGTCCTCCAGATCGAACCCCTCGAAGCGGAACTCGTGCGCCGACCGTGACGACGACGGCGCCTCAGCCGAATTCGACGCCCTGAGCGAGCGGCAGCTCGTCCGAATAGTTGACGGTGTTCGTCGCACGCCGCATATACGCCTTCCACGAGTCCGACCCGGACTCGCGACCCCCGCCGGTGTGCTTCTCACCGCCGAAGGCGCCCCCGATCTCCGCGCCGGATGTGCCGATGTTGACGTTGGCGATTCCACAGTCCGATCGGGCGAGGAACAACTCGGCCTCACGCTGGTCGAGCGTGAAGATCGACGACGAGAGTCCTTGCGGGACACCGTTGTGCACCTTGATCGCCTCGTCGAGATCCTCGTATTCGAGGACGTACAGGATCGGAGCGAAGGTCTCCTCGCACACCACCGCCGTCTGAGCGGGCATCCGTACGAGCGCGGGGGAGACGTACACGCCCTTGCCTGCGACGTCCACCCGCTCACCGCCGACGACGACCGTGCCGCCGTCCGCCCGGGCACGGTCGAGTGCCGAGCTCATCTGCTCGTAGGACCGCTCCGAGATCAGCGGACCGACCAGAACACCCTCGTCGAACGGATTCCCCACGCGCAGGCGAGAACAGGCCACCGCGATCCGCTCGACGAACTCGTCGGCGATCGACCGGTGCACGATGAGCCGCCGCAGGGTGGTGCAGCGTTGACCCGCCGTCCCGGCTGCGGCGAACACCACGCCGCGGACGGCGAGATCCAGGTCGGCGGAGGGTGTGACGATCGCGGCATTGTTTCCGCCGAGTTCGAGCAGACACCGGCCGAAACGCGCGGCGACCCGCGGTCCGACGACCCGGCCCATCCGGGTGGAACCGGTCGCGCTGAGCAGCGCGACGCGGGGATCGTCGACGAGTGCCTCTCCCACGGCGTGGTCGCCCAGGAGAAGATGATGGAGCCCTTCGGGAGCACCGGCCTCGGCGGCGGCGCGGCGAAGCAACGCGTCGCAGGCGACCGCGGTGAGCGGGGTGATCTCCGAGGGTTTCCACACCACCGGGTCGCCGCACACCAGAGCGATCGCGGTGTTCCACGACCAGACCGCGACCGGGAAGTTGAACGCCGAGATCACGCCCACCACGCCGAGGGGATGCCAGGTCTCCATGAGCCGGTGCCCGGGCCGCTCGGAGGGCATCGTCCGCCCGTACAGTTGCCGCGACAGCCCGACGGCGAATTCGCAGACGTCGATCATCTCCTGCACCTCGCCGGCGGCTTCCGACGGGATCTTCCCGGCTTCGAGTGTGACGAGTTCGGCGAGATCGGCCTTGTGCTCGACGAGGAGTTCGCCGAGCCGCCGCACCACGCGTCCACGTACCGGAGCGGGAACGTCGCGCCACTGCTCGAAGGCGCTCGCCGCGCCCGAGATCGCCGCGTCGACGTCGGCGGGCGAGTGGGCGGGCAGGCGTCCGATCACGCTGCCGTCGATGGGAGTCGTCACCACGAGCGATGTGTCGGCGCCGTGGGCTTCCGCCCCGCAACGCCGCAGGGCGGAGGTGGCCCGTTCGGCGAAGTCGGTGGTCGCATTCATGAGTGAGCTCCTTTGCTGCTCGGATACCCTTCGCTGGTGCCCGAATCCCCGAGGAACGGTTCGTCGAAGGAGTCGCTGGACGACATCGATCGGATGCTGCTGCGCGAACTGATGGCCGACGGTCGCGCAACGCTCGCGGCGCTCGCCGAGAAGGCAGGTCTGTCCGTCTCGGCCGTGCAGTCCCGGGTGCGCAGGCTCGAAGCTCGCAATGTGATCCGCGGATACAGTGCGCGAGTCGATCCCGAGGCGCTCGGGCTGATGCTCTCGGCGTTCGTGGCGATCACCCCTCTCGACCCCTCGCAACCCGACGACGCGCCGGCTCGACTCCAGCACATCGACGCGATCGAATCGTGTCACTCGGTGGCGGGTGAGGAAAGCTATGTCCTTCTCGTGCGTGTCGAGTCCCCTCGCGCCCTCGAACGACTGCTGCAGGAGATTCGGGCCACCGCCGGAGTGGCCACCCGCAGCACGGTAGTTCTCCAAACATTTTACGAACGGTAGCGCCCCGGACCGTAACTATTTCGTTCATATCGCTTTCGCCCCGGTAATCGGCGCGTACCGTTGTGCCATGAGCACGGCTTTCCGAAACCTGGACGGTGCCGGGAATCTCGCCCCGGACCGGGTACGCCCCATCCTCGGCCGGCACATGCTCACCGACGGTTTCGACCTCGTTCTGGACCTCGACCGCTCCCGAGGGGTGCGACTCGTCGACGCCCGTGACGGAACCACCTACCTCGACATGTTCGGGTTCTTCGCGTCGTCCACGCTCGGAATGAACCATCCCGCGCTCACCGTGCCGGAGGCAGCTCGTGAACTGGCCGCGGTCGCGGCGAACAAACCCAGCAACTCCGACATCTACACCGTGCCCATGGCCCGCTTCGTCGAGACCTTCGTGCGCGTACTGGGCGACCCGGCACTTCCTCACCTGTTCTTCGTGGACGGCGGGGGCCCGGCTGTTGAGAACGCGCTCAAGGTCGCCTTCGACTGGAAGAGTCGGCTCAACGAATCCCGGGGTGTCCCTGCGTCGTTCGGCGGTTCGGTGCTCCACCTGACCGAGGCCTTCCACGGCCGCACCGGTTACACGCTGTCGCTGACCAACACCGATCCGGTCAAGACCGATCGATTCCCCAAGTTCGACTGGCCCCGGATCGACGCTCCCTATCTCGCCGAGGGGCGGGATGTCGCTGCAGCCGAGACGCGCGCGCTCGAGCAGGCCCGATCAGCCTTCGCCGAGCGTCCTCACGACATCGCGTGTTTCGTTGCCGAGCCGATCCAGGGCGAAGGCGGCGACCATCATTTCCGTCCGGAGTTCTTCCGGGCGATGGCGCAGTTGTGCCGCGAGAACGATGCCCTCGTCGTCTTCGACGAGGTGCAGACCGGCGCCGGCACGACCGGTACCGCGTGGGCGTACCAGCAGATCGGTGTGACCCCCGACGTCGTCGCCTTCGGTAAGAAGACGCAGGTGTGCGGCATCATGGCCGGCGGACGCGTCGACGAGATCCGCGACAATGTCTTCGCCGTCGGCTCGCGGATCAACTCGACCTGGGGCGGCAATCTCACCGACATGGTGCGGGCGCGGCGCATCCTGGAAGTCGTCGAGCGCGACGGACTCGTCGAACGTGCCCGGTCCGGCGGTGCGCACCTGCTGTCCGGGCTGCAGCACCTTGCCGCGCGTGGATCGGTGGTCACCGAGCCGCGTGGACGCGGACTGATGTGCGCCGTCACGCTCGCGAACGCGGAGATCCGCGACCAGGTGCTGCGACGGCTGTACACGGATGAGCACGTCCTCGCGATCGGAACGGGTCCGCGAGGCGTGCGCTTCCGGCCCCCGCTGACCGTCACGCACGACGAACTCGACGAAGCCCTCGACGCGTTCGACCGGGTGACCGCCCGCTGCGAATGAGGGACCGGATCGACCTGTTCCCGGCCGGACGACGGTAGTTTGTCGGACATGGCCGATGCACTGGGTGAGAGCGTAAGCGGCGGCGAATCCTTCGTGATTCCCTCGCTGGTCAATCTGAGGGACATCGGGGGCTGTCCGAGTTCGTTCGGTGGCGTGGTCCGCACCGGCGTGGTCTTCCGCTCGACCGACCTCGGTGGAGTGACCGACACGGACATCGAGACCGTCGACGCACTGGGCATCGCCACGATCTTCGATCTGCGCACACTCGGGGAACGGCAGCGGCGTCCCGATCGCGTACCCCGAGGTGCGCGCTACGTCGGACTCGACGTCCTCGCGGATCGGCAGCACGGCTCCATTGCCGCCTCGCTCCCGGAGATCATCGCCGACCCCGCGCTGGCCGCCGAAGCGTTCGACGACGGGCGGGCCGCCCAGTACCTCAGGGAGAGCTACCGCGATTTCGTCGCACTCCCGAGCGCGACGGCGTCCTACGGGGTGCTCGCCGAGGGACTCGCCCACGGCGAGGTTCCCGCACTCGTCCACTGCAGTGCGGGTAAGGACCGCACCGGCTGGGCCGCGGCGTCGCTGCTGCTGTTCGCCGGTGCCGACGAGGACGCGGTCTTCGCCGACTATCTACGGACCAACGACCTGCTTCTCCCACAGTTCGATGCCCTCTTCGCACGGTTCGCCGAACTCGGCGGCGATCCCGAGATCCTGAAGCCGATGCTGGGGGTCCGGCGGGAGTATCTGGAGGTCGCGATCGACGAAGCACTTTCGCGCTACGGCACGATCGAGCAGTACTTCGCCGAGGGACTCGGACTGGAGGACGACAGTCTGCAGGCGCTTCGCACTCGGCTCGTCGATTCGGAAGTCACGCGGGTCTGATTCTCGCCGCTGTTCGGCCGTGCCCGGGGCGGCGAACCCGCTTCGACGCGGGCGAGGCTACCGGCAACGATGATCGGGACGAATCGTGAGTTCCACCTACGGTTTCCGGTCGGCGCGCACACCTCGCCGTACGACTGCGGTGATCGCGAGACCGATCGCGATACCGACGAGGTCGGCGCACCAGTCCCAGAACGAACCGGACCGCCGCACCGCGACGGTCGCCTGGAGAATCTCGGTGAGCACCCCGTAGAGGCCCAGCCACACGACGGTGAGCGCAGGCGAGAGCCGGGCGTACCCGCAGCAGATCGCGAGTACGACGAACATCACGGCGTGCGTGATCTTGTCGGCATGGGGTGGACCGCTCGGTACGGTGCCGCCGGGGGAGAGAAGCATCGCGGTGATGACGACGACCGCGACGATGAGGGGGAGAGTGCGGTGCCGAAGGATAGCGCCCACCACGGTCAGGCGCTTTCCGTCTCACTCCGGTGTGCGCGCTCGTCGCGGTCTCGCCCGGCGAACAGGACGATCGCCACCGCCGGGATCAGCAGGAAGAACAGCCACGTGTCGAAGACGAAGAACAACACCAGCGCGACCAGCGGTGTCAGTCCCATGACGACTTCGCGTCGGAGTGCGGACTCCTTCTGAGGGATGATCACCGGAAGATCGTCCCGGGTCGCTGTCAGGTCGTCGGTGACGTGCGTGGGCAGGTCGGCGAACAGAACCGCGAGGTCGCCCCTGGTGGTGGCCATCGAGGCCCTGGCGCTGCGATCGTCGAACTCCGACAGGCTCAACCGGCCGAGCGCGAAGTGGTCGCCGAGCAGATCCAGTGCTTCGCTGCGCTCGGCGTTGCCGATACGGATGTCGGGAGAGTCGGACATGCCGACAGATTAGACGGTGCCTGTGAACCGGACGCAGGCGCAGGGCGACACGGGCACGGAGCCATCGTGATCAGGACGGTCCGCGGCCTCGACCGAGGAGCAGATAGGCACGTCGTCCTGCCACGAACAACACCGAGAAGGCGATGAGCAGCGCGATCGGGTGCCTGAGCACCACGATCAGGAGCAGCGCGACGAGCACGAACGGAACCAACGTCAACAGTTGCTCCGCCAGATCCCGCTGTCCGGACGAGGAGACCACGGCCGGTGCCGTGGGCAGGTCGGCGAAGAGGGGGGCGAGGTCGGCGCGGACGGTGGCCTGCGTCGCCAGCGCGACCCGCTCGTCGAACTCCGCCAAGCTGAGGCGACCCGCGGCGAAGTGATCACCGAGCAGCGCGACGGCTTCCTCGCGCTCGGCGGTGCCGATGCGGATCTCGGGGCGGTCGGGCATATCTCCAGGCTAGTGCCATTCGCGGACGGGAGCGGGTCCGATTCGGATCCGATACGGCGAGTCCCCCGCATCGACTGCGATGCGGGGGACTCGCCGGGGTCTCGAGTTGTATTACTTGATCTCGGTGAGGACGGTGCCCTGGGTGACCGCGGCGCCCGGCTCGACCACCAGGCCGGTGACGACACCCGCCTTGTGGGCGTTGACCGGGTTCTCCATCTTCATGGCTTCGAGCACAGCGATCAGGTCGCCCTCGGCGACCTCCTGGCCCTCGGACACTGCGACCTTGACGACGGTGCCCTGCATGGGTGCGGTCACGGCGTCACCCGACGCCTTGCCTGCGCCGCCGCCACCGCGCTTGCGGGGCTTGGGCTTCTTGCGGATCACGCCGGCACCGCCGCCGTTACCGCCGAGCGAGAACTGGCCCGGCAGCGACACCTCGACGCGGCGTCCGCCGACCTCGACGACGACGTTCTGACGCGGCAGCGCCTCGTCCTCGTCCTCGATCGGGGCACCACCGGTGTACGGCTCGATGGTGTTGTCCCACTCGGTCTCGATCCACTTGGTGTAGACGTCGAACTTCTCGCCGTCGCCGATGAATGCCGGGTGCTCGACGATGTGGCGGTGGAACGGGATGACTGTGGCCAGGCCTTCGACCTCGAACTCCGCCAGCGCACGGCGGGCGCGCTCGAGGGCCTGCTCGCGGTTCTCGCCGGTGACGATCAGCTTGGCGAGCATCGAGTCGAACTGGCCACCGATGACGTCGCCGGCGACGACGCCGGAGTCGACGCGGACGCCGGGACCCGTCGGCTCCTTGTAGACGTTGATCGGACCGGGGGCGGGGAGGAAGCCGCGACCGGCGTCCTCACCGTTGATCCGGAACTCGAAGCTGTGGCCACGCGGGGTGGGATCTTCGGTGAGCTCGAGCTTCTCGCCGTTGGCGATGCGGAACTGCTGACGCACGAGGTCGATACCGGCGGTCTCTTCGGTGACCGGGTGCTCGACCTGCAGGCGGGTGTTGACCTCGAGGAAGGACACGGTGTCGCCCTGGACGAGGTACTCGACCGTGCCGGCGCCGTAGTAGCCGGCCTCACGGCAGATCGCCTTGGCGGACTCGTGGATGCGCTTGCGCTGCTCGTCGGTCAGGAACGGCGCGGGAGCCTCCTCGACGAGCTTCTGGAAGCGGCGCTGCAGCGAGCAGTCGCGGGTGCCGGCGACGATGACGTTGCCGTGCTGGTCGGCGATGACCTGAGCCTCGACGTGACGAGCCTTGTCGAGGTACTGCTCGACGAAGCACTCGCCGCGACCGAAGGCGGCGACGGCCTCGCGGGTGGCCGACTCGAACAGCTCGGGGATCTCCTCGATGGTCTGCGCGACCTTCATGCCGCGACCGCCACCACCGAAGGCGGCCTTGATCGCGACCGGAACGCCGTACTGCTTCGCGAACTCGACGACCTCGTCGGCGTTCTTGACCGGGTCCTTGGTGCCGGCCGCCATCGGTGCGTTGGCGCGCTCGGCGATGTGGCGGGCGGTGACCTTGTCGCCGAGGTCGCGGATGGACTGCGGCGAGGGGCCGATCCAGATGAGGCCGGCGTCGATCACGGCCTGCGCGAAGTCGGCGTTCTCGGACAGGAAGCCGTAGCCGGGGTGGATGGCGTCGGCGCCGGACTTGGCCGCGGCGTCGAGGATCTTGTCGAACACCAGGTAGGACTCGGCGGAGGTGGTGCCGCCCAGTGCGAACGCCTCGTCGGCGAGCTTCACGAACTGTGCGTCTGCGTCCGGTTCGGCGTAGACGGCGACACTGCCGTAGCCCGCGTCCTTGGCGGCTCGGATGACCCGCACAGCGATCTCGCCGCGGTTCGCGACGAGCACCTTCGTGATCTGCGCGCTGGCATGACTGGGCACGGAGCCTCCTGTTGATCGATCGTTAGGTTATTTCCGTCGACGGGAAGTCTAAGCGCCAATCGGATAGACGATGTAACCGGATGGCTCCTACACATTACGGCGCGCATTCGGGCGCACAATGCTACTCGCCGGTAGATGGGACCGCCGACGGGTCCGGATGTGAGGTCCACGCTTCGTCGACGACCACCTCGTGCATCAATTCACGGGTGCGTGAGAGGAGAAGCGGGACATTCTCGTCTGCCACCGTGTTGTCGGGGAAACGCGCGGACATGTTCACACCCTCGGGCGTGCGGTTGATCCAGACGTACACGTCGTGGGTGAAGCTCCGGCTGCGCAGCGCCCGGGCGTTCCACTCCGGCCACTGGGCCGCCATCGGCACGAACCGCACGTCCATGTAGGAGACGACGAACCGGGGGCGGATGGGGACGCCGAGAAGCTCTCCCACCCGCACGAACGGAACCCGCGCGCTCGCCCGGGTTCGGCGCAGCTCGTCGCCTGCCCGCGCTGCAAGGGTGGTGAATTCCGTTGTGCCGGTGAGGTCCAGATCGATCGGGCGGAGGCCGACGAACCAGCCGAGCGAACCGGCCCAGATGGGCCCGGCGCGAGTGTGTGCCGGCGCGACGGTCCGGAACCGCTCCGCACCGGTGATTTCGGCCGTCGCCCGGCCGAAACACGCCAGCACGCCGGCGAAGAAGCCCGTCCCGGCACGGCGGCAGCAGGCGGAGAAGGCCGTCGCCTCGTCGTCGTCGAACCAGCGTTCGGCGAGTCGTTGCTGCGGCGTCGCGTGCGGTGGTCGCTGTCCGATGGGAAGAGGGAAGGCGGGCGGTTCGCCTCCGCAGTCGGTCAGGGTTCGGCGCCAGATCCGTACAGCCTCGTGGTCGTCGTCGAGGTGCGCGGATTCGTCCCGTTCGGCGGCGCCGAAGTCGATGTAGCTCCCCACCGGGAAGAGGTCGGCGGCGTAGCCCGTTCGTTCCTCCTCGTAGAGCGCCGAGATCTCGTGTGCCACGAGCACGACCGAGTACCCGTCGATGACGGAGTGGTCGGCCCCGAAGAACACGGTGAACCGGTCGTCCTCGTCGGTGTCGGCGGTCCCCGGAAGCCGCTCGAGGGTCGCGAAGACGTAGGACGGCCACATGTGCGGCGTCGTGTAATCGTCGAACAGCCCGAGCAGATGGTCGCGGATGGTGTCCGGATCGGCGGGATCGTGGCGGATCGGCCGCACGGACACCCCGCCCGGAGGTGCGGTTCGCCGCACCAGATCTCCGCGCTGTTCCTCGGTGAGGTGGGCATGGCTGCGCAGGGGTTCGTGCCGGTCGATCCAGCGTTGCAGCGCTCGGCGGAAATGCTCGGCGTCGAGTGGGCCCGCGACTTCGAAGGCCGTGCCGAGCCAGGATTCGCGCCCAGCGCCGTAGCGAGTCCCCGAAGTACGCCTCAGATGGGCTTCGTGGATGTAGGAGGCGGGGCGGGGATCCTCACGCCAGTCGTCCTCGGCCGCGCAGGGCAGCCACTCGGTCAGGACACCGGCCGGAATCCGGTAATCGGCGAGTTCGGTGAACTCCATGACCGCGTCAGGTTCGAAGGTGCCGCTTGATGCGCGCGAGCATCGCGCTCATCCCCCGCAGGCGTAGCGGGCTCACGGTCTCGGCGAGACCGAGCGAGGCGTAGAAGTCGTCGGGCACCTCGAGGATCTCCTGGGCACTGAGGCCGTCGAGTCCCTGGTGCAGGATCGAGGCGAACCCGCGCGTCGTCGGTGCTTCGGCGGGTGCACTGAAGTGGAGCTTGACCTGCGACCGATCGGAGGCGTCGACCGACAGGAACAGCGGCGACTGGCATTCGGGGACGGGTTCCATCGCTGCTTCCTCGAGCTCGGCAGGAAGAGCGGGGAGCTCGCGGCTGAACTCGAGAAGCAACTGCAGCTTGTCCTGACCGTCGACCGCAGCGAAGTCGTCGACGATCTCGGCGAGGGGGGCAGGAATGCTCATGCGGCCGGTGCTTCTCCGGGCTCGTCACCCTTGACGATGGGTACGCGGACGGCGTTGCCCCACTCGGTCCACGATCCGTCGTAGTTGCGAACGTTCGAGTACCCGAGCAGGTGGGTGAGAACGAACCAGGTGTGGCTCGACCGCTCGCCGATCCGGCAGTAGGCCACCACGTCGGCATCCTTGTCGATCCCGCCGTAGATCTCGTCGAGTTCGGCGCGGGAACGGAAGCGGCCGTCCGGCGCCGCGGCCTTCGCCCACGGGATCGACACCGCGGTCGGGATGTGACCGCCGCGCAGGGCACCTTCCTCGGGGTAGTCGGGCATGTGGGTGCGCTCGCCCGTGTATTCCTGCGGCGACCGCACGTCGATCAGCGGTCCATTACCGAGGTGCGCGAGGACGTCGTCCTTGAAGGCGCGGATCCGCGTGTCGTTGCGTTCGACGACCGGGTAACCGCCGACCGTGGTCGACGGGATGTCGAGCGTGGTGTCGCGATTCTCGGAGATCCACGCGTCGCGTCCGCCGTCGAGCAGACGGACGTCCTCGTGACCGAACAGGGTGAAGACCCACATCGCGTACGCGGCCCACCAGTTGGACTTGTCGCCGTAGACGACCACGGTGTCGGTGCGGCGGATGCCCTTGCGGTCCATGAGGGCCGCGAACTGCTCGCCGTCGATGTAGTCGCGGGTGACAGGATCGTTGAGATCGAGGTGCCAGTCGATCTTCACCGCGCCGGGGATGTGCCCCACGTCGTAGAGCAGAACGTCCTCGTCGGACTCTACGACCTTCACTTCGGGATGGCCGAGATGTGCGGAGAGCCACTCCGTCGAGACGAGACGGGTGGGATCCGCGTAAGCGGCGAACGAAGGGTTGCTATCGGGTGCGACGGGCACATGGGCTCCTGAGGCAGTGGTGGCAGGTGCGACGTCGATTCTAGGCGGTACCGTCACCGGACGTGACCCGCAGCAAGACCGCACGCGACCGTCCCGCCCGCGTCGAACTCGCAACGCGGGAGGACATCGACCTGCTGGTTCGGCGCTTCTACGAACGCGCGCTCCGCGACCCCGTGCTCGCACCGGTGTTCGAGGTTCTCTCCGTCGTCGGACTCGACGACCACCTGGTGGTCGTCGGCGACTTCTGGGAGCAGATACTCTTTCGCACCACCCGATACCGCGGCGCGTTCGTGCCGGTGCATCGCGCGCTCCACGGGCACCACGGACTCACCCCGGCCCGTATCGCAAGGTGGTTGCAGTTGTGGTGCGAGACCGTGGACGAATCGTTCCACGGGGTGGATGCGGACCGCGCGAAGACCAAGGCCGAGGCGATGGCGACGTCGTTGCAGAAGTCCCTGTACTGCTAGTTCTCCAGCATCTCCACGGGAATAGCGGCGTTCTCGGCCCACAACCGCGCCACGGAGACGCCGACCTCGGCGAGCAGGCGCCGCACGAGGGGGAGTCCGATGCCGATGACCGACGACGGATCGCCCTCGATGCCCTCGACGAACCAGCCGCCGTGACCGTCGAGGGTGAAGGCTCCCGCTACCTCGAGGGGCTCACCGCTGTCGAGATAGGCCTCGAGTTCCTCGTCCGTGGGAGTGCCGAAATGCACGACGGTGCCGCTGTGGGCGGCTGCCTTCGAGACCACCTCGTCATTCCGGACACAGATCACCGCGTGACCCGTGAGCAGTTCGCCGCTGCGCCCGGCCATCGACCGCCAGCGCTCCCGGGCGGCCTCGACGGTGCCCGGCTTGCCCTGCAGGACGCCGTCGATCAGAAGCATCGAATCGCATCCGATGACGATCGCGTCGCGCAGGCCCTGCTCCCGCAGAACGGGCAGGACGTCCTCGGCCTTCGCGCGGGCGAGTTCGGTGACGACCTCCGCCGGAGGGGTGCCCGGAGCAAGGGACGCGATGACCGCGTCCTCGTCCACATTCGACACCTGTACCAGCGGCTTCACGCCCGCCTCGTGGAGGACCGCGAGGCGGGCGGGTGAGGCCGAGGCGAGTACGAGACGAGGCATGTCAGCCGCGGTTCGGATACGAATACGGCGAGAAGGGCGCCCACTGCCGGTGCATCCTCGCCGGATCACCCCAGGTCTCCGGCGGCCGGGTGTCGCCTTCGTCCTCGCCCGCCGACGCGGCGGCCGCGACGAGAACGGTGACGAGAGCCCCGAGCTCTTCGTCGGTGGGATTGCCCTTGACGATGCGGATGGCGGCTGCGGTCTCGGCGACCGCAGGGGCATCCGTGGCGGGCTCGGTGGCTCCGTCGACGGCCGAAACCTCGACGTCGGGCGACTGCTCGTCGGCCTCGAGCTCGCTGATGATCTTGTCCTCCGCCGTCGCTGTCACAGGGCACCCCCCGGGTACGCGTCCACACGGGCACCGTATGCCCACCGGGTCGCTGTCATGTCGATCCCTCTCTCGGGTTCATCGCACGTCGTCGGCGACGTGCTACGCCGTGTTGCCGGTCGTGATGCGGGACCGGACCGTCGGTCGCGACGCGACCCGGGACGTGGCCCGCCGGATTCACCGGCGGGCCACAGTCCGGGCGCATCACCGAACATCACAGCGGAATGTTTCCATGCTTCTTCGGCGGGAGCGAAACCATCTTCCGCTCGAGCAGGCGCAGCGCGGAGACGATCTGGCCACGCGTGTGCGACGGCGGGATCACCGCGTCGACGTATCCGCGCTCGGCGGCGATGTACGGGTTCACGAGCGTGTCCTCGTACTCGTTCTGCAGTTCGAGGCGCAGCGCGTCGACATCCTCACCGTTCTTGGCTGCTTCGAGCAGGCGCTTGCGGTAGACGAATCCGACGGCGCCGGAGGCACCCATGACGGCGATCTGCGCGGTCGGCCACGCGAGATTGACGTCGGCACCCATGTGCTTGGAACCCATCACGTCGTATGCGCCGCCGTAGGCCTTGCGGGTGATGACGGTGATCTTGCCGACCGTCGCCTCGCCGTAGGCGTAGAGGAGCTTCGCGCCGCGGCGGATGATGCCGTTGTACTCCTGCTCGGTGCCGGGAAGGAAGCCGGGCACGTCGACGAGCGTGATGATCGGCACGTTGAAGGCGTCACAGGTGCGGACGAAGCGAGCGGCCTTCTCGGAGGCGTCGATGTCGAGGCAGCCGGCGAACTGGGTCGGCTGGTTGGCGACGATGCCGACGCTACGGCCGTCGACGCGTCCGAAGCCGACGATGATGTTCTTCGCGCGCTCGGCCTGCACCTCGAGGAATTCGTCGTCGTCGAGCAGGCGCCGGATGACCTCGTGCATGTCGTACGGCTGGTTCGGCGAATCCGGGATGATCGTGTCGAGCTCGATGTCCTCCGCGGTGAGGGAGTCCTCGATCGAACCGACGATCGGGTCGCTCGGCGCGAGGCGCGGCGCGGCGGCCTGGTTGTTGCTCGGCAGGTAGGAGAGCAGATCCTTGACGTAGTCCAGGGCGTCCTGCTCGCCGTCGGCGACGTAGTGTGCGACACCCGACTT
This sequence comes from Rhodococcus sp. NPDC047139, assembly GCF_040643435.1. Lineage (NCBI taxonomy): Bacteria > Bacillati > Actinomycetota > Actinomycetes > Mycobacteriales > Nocardiaceae > Rhodococcus > Rhodococcus sp. NPDC047139. Next base: position 42,830 of record NZ_JBEYUH010000009.1, on the reverse strand, counting down.
GACCATGTGGGTGTGGGCGCCGCCGAGATCCTCCATCGTGACGTCTTCGCCGGTGACGGTCTTGATGACGTCGGGTCCGGTGACGAACATCTGGCTGGTCTGGTCGACCATCACGACGAAGTCGGTGAGAGCGGGGGAGTAGACGTGGCCGCCCGCCGCAGGGCCCATAATGAGCGAGATCTGCGGGATGACGCCCGATGCCTGCACGTTGCGATGGAAGATCTCACCGTAGAGGCCGAGCGAGACGACACCCTCCTGGATGCGTGCGCCGGCACCCTCGTTGATGCCGATGAGGGGGCGACCGGTCTTGAGTGCGAGATCCATGACCTTGACGATCTTCTCGCCGTAGACCTCGCCGAGGCTGCCGCCGAAGACGGTCGCGTCCTGCGAGAAGACACACACGTCGCGGCCGTCGATCGTGCCGTAGCCGGTGACGACGCCGTCGCCGAGCGGCCGGTTGTCTGCCAGACCGAAGTTGGTGCTCCGGTGGCGCGCGAGGGCGTCGAGTTCGACGAACGAACCCTCGTCGAGGAGCGCGTGGATGCGTTCGCGAGCGGTCAGCTTGCCCTTGGCGTGGACCTTTTCGACTGCGGCCTCACCGACCGGGACCTGAGCCTGGGCCTGACGGTTGCGCAGGTCGGCCAGCTTACCGGCGGTGGTGTGGATATCGGGCGTACTCGCCGCCTCGGGCGCGGACGGCTCCTGGACAGTGGTCATGGCCAGTCAGCTTAGCGATCGTCATACAAGGCTGCTGCATCGAGGTCCCGAAGAGTAGACGATCGAACCCGACCTACCCGCGGGTAGGTTGTGAAGGTCCACTTTAGGCTGTGTACATGGCATCCGACCGGCCCACGAACGACGTTTTCACCCTCCGCACACCGCTCGACGAGCCGGCGCTGCGCAGTGCTCTCGTAGGTGCCGATCGGGAGGGCTTCTACACCCGTCTCGACGTCGTTCCCGAGACGGCCTCGACCAACGCCGATCTGCTTGCCGTCGCCGCGACCGGTGACGACCGCCGTGTTCTGCTCGCAGAGTTTCAGCACGGTGGCCGTGGCAGGCACTCGCGCAGCTGGAACGGTGTGCCCGGTGCCCAGGTCATCGTGTCGGTCCTGCTGCGCCTGCCCGAATGTCCCCTGCAGAATCTCGGCTGGCTCCCGTTGCTGTGCGGGATCGCGACGGTCGATGCCGTGCGGTCGGTCTCGGGCGTTGCGGCACAACTGAAATGGCCGAACGACGTGCTCGTCGACGGACGCAAGCTCGCCGGGATTCTCGTCGAGGTCGCTGCCACCGCGCCCGTCCCCACAGTGGTCGCCGGCATCGGAATCAACGTCACCCTCGAACGCGACGAGCTACCCGTTCCCACCGCGACGTCGCTGCTGCTCGAGGGCGCAGCCGAACTCGATCGCACCCTGCTCGCGCAGACCCTGCTGGCCGAGCTCGGCGAGCGGATCCGGGCGTGGGCCCGTGCAGGATGGGACACCTCCGCTGCGGCCTCGGCGTATCGCGAACGGTGCAGCACCGTCGGGCAGCACGTCCGGGCGATCCTGCCCGGCGACACCGAACTCCACGGCATCGCGACCGACGTCGACGACCAGGGAAGGATCGTGATCCGCCCCGACGACGGGGGAGACGCGGTGGCGGTAGCGGCAGGCGACATCACACATCTGCGCCCGGCCTGAAAGGCGCCCACCGGTCGTGCAAGTGCTGCACCGGCGTATGCCATCGTTGGCGGTATGGCATACCCGGAGGACGCCCTCGCACCCGAGGAAGAGTTGCTGCTGCATCGGCATCCGCACTGGAAGGCGCTGGTGATGCCGACGGTGACGTTCCTCGTGTCGACCATGTTCGCGGGCTTCCTGCTCGGTGTGACCCAGGCCCGGCTCGACGGTGCGGCCGCCACGGTCTGCGGCTTCGCTGTGGCCGCCGCGTGGCTCGGGATCGTCGGATGGCGGTGCGTTCCGCGCTTCGTCGGCTGGCTCACCACGCACTTCATCGTCACCGACCGGCGCGTCCTCGTCCGTACGGGCGTGCTCACCCACAGCGGTATCGACATCCCGATGGGCAGGATCAGCAACGTCCAGTTCCGGCACGGTCTCCTCGACCGCATGCTGCGGAGCGGCACGCTCGTCGTCGTCTCGGCGGCCGACGACCCCATCGAATTCGACGACATTCCCGAGGTCCAGCAGGTGCACGCTCTGCTCTACCGGCAGGCCTTCGATGCCCGCGACGCCCGACCCGACGACCGGCACACCAGCCGGTATCCAGGACACGAGCACGATCCGCGGAAGGCGTGGTGAACCGCGAGCGGCCCGGTATGACACGACGGCGCTCGTAATCCCGACAAAGTGCACCCTGATCCGTAGGCTGGCCTGGTGACTGCCGTTCTACTCGCCGAAGACGACGACGCAATCGCTGCACCGCTGTCCCGCGCGCTGGGACGCGAGGGTTACGACGTGACGGTCGCGGACAACGGACCGGACGCCCTCGAGCAGGGGCTGTCGGGCAAGTTCGAACTGCTCATCCTCGATCTCGGGCTTCCCGGCATGGACGGGCTCGAGGTGTGTCGCCAGATCCGCGCGAGCCGATCCGATCTGGCCGTGCTCATGCTCACCGCTCGTACCGACGAGGTGGACTTCGTCGTCGGTCTCGATGCCGGTGCCGACGACTATGTCGGCAAGCCGTTCCGGCTCGCCGAACTCATGGCGCGGGTCCGAGCCCTGCTGCGCCGCCGGGGCGGACCGGAGAACGACGACATCGTGGATGTCGCCGGTATCCGGCTCGAACGCGCCGCGCGCCGCGTTCTCGTGGACGGATCGGAGGTGACTTTGGCCAACAAGGAATACGAGTTGCTGCGCGTACTGCTCGAGCATGCGGGTCAGGTCGTCTCCCGTGATGCGATCCTCGAGGAAGTGTGGGGCGACGCCGACCTGCGCGGTTCGAAGACCCTGGACATGCACATGTCGTGGTTGCGCCGCAAGATCGGCGACGAGGGACCGGCCGGGGAGCGTCGCATCGCGACGGTGCGCGGTGTCGGTTTCCGGTTCAACACCGACTAGCGTCTCCGGCGTGCGCAGCCGAATCCTCAACGCCGTCCTGGCGACCGTGCTGCTCGTGGCGTTGTTGCTCGGCATCCCGCTCGCCTACACGGCCTTCCTGTTCGTAGAGGACACCGCCCGTCGAGACCTGCAGATCCGGCTCGAACGGATGGCCGACGAGATCATCGCGCAGGAAGGGACCGATGGTTTCGTGGTCGGGGGACTCGACACGAGTTCGCTGCGACTACTCGTCCCGAGCGACGGACGGGCCGTGGTGGTGTATCCGACACCCGAGAATGTCGCGGCCCGCCTCGACATCGGCACGCCGGTGCTCGGTCCCTCGATCGTCGAGTCGCTGTCGATGGGGACGTCGGGTTCGCTGATGATCGAGGTGCCGTCGGACAGTATGCGCACACTGCAGCAACAGGTGCTCGCCGCAGTGAGCCTTCTCGTTCTGCTCTCCGTCGCGGCCGGTGCGCTGGTCGCGGTGGCGACCGCCCGGCGGCTCGCCGACCCGCTACGCGACGTGGCGAGCCGTGCGGCAAGGCTGGCGGAAGGGGACTTCCGCCCCGTCGCCCGTAGACACGGGATTCCCGAACTCGATCGGGTGTCGGACGTGCTGGACGCTGCCGCCGTCGAGATCTCGCACCGTCTGCAGCGTGAGCACGCGCTGGTCGGCGACGTGTCGCATCAGCTCCGCTCGAGGATGACGGCGATCCGGCTCCGTCTCGACGAGCTGTCCACCCACGAGGATCCGGCCGTCGTGGAGGAGGCCGAAGCCGCCATGGCGCAGGTGGACCGCCTCACCACCGCGATCGAAGGACTCGTACGGCAGTCCCGGGACAGCAGCGCAGACCAGCGCACCGAGATGTCGGTGGTCGGCGAACTCACCGGGGTGATCGCCGACTGGCGCGGACCCTACGAGGAGGCCGGACGGGAACTGGTGCTGCGCGGCGATCCGTCGTTGAAGTCGGCGGTCACCGGCTCGCGGCTGCGGGAGGCCGTCGCCGTGCTGGTCGACAATGCACTCGTTCACGGCGGGGGCACGTGCACGGTGTCCGTGCGGCAGGTGGCCACGCGCGGTGACGTCACGGTGTGCGTCGAGGTTGCCGACGAGGGAGTAGGGGTCAGCGACGAGCTCGCTCCGTACATCTTCGACCGGGGCTTCTCCGGAGGCGGTTCGACCGGGGTGGGATTGGCCTTGGCCCGCGCCTTGGCGGAAGCAGACGGCGGCCGGCTCGAACTGCAGCGCCGCCGGCCCGCGCTGTTCGCGCTGTTTCTTGCCGCGCCGCGCGACCGGGACGTGCATCCCGCGCGCGAGCCGCGATAGACCCCGGGATCAGGAGCGGTCGAGACGTTCTCTCGGCCCGTCGACGGGCGGCTCCGGGGCCATCTCCTCCGGGAAGACGTACCTCCGGAAGGTGTAGAAGCGGAAGAACATCTGCAGCAGATTGCCGATGATGTACGCGCTGACGAAGTCGGCGATGTTCTCTGTCGCGAGGCTGACCTCGGGCACCCGTAGATCGAATACATAGCTCGAAATCCAGAGCGGGATGAACGAGAGCACCACGCCGATGCCGCTGATGAAGAAGAACAGGAAGGCCTCGTGGGCACGTTCGCGGCCACCGCGGTTACGGAACGACCACTCGCGGTTGAGGATGTACGAGCAGATCACTGCGATCACACCCGCGATGATCTTGGCTGTCACCGGCTTCTCGGACAGAACCGAGAGCTTGAGCGTGTAGAAGATCACGGAGTCGATGACGAAGGTCGTGCCGCCGACGATGGCGAATTTGATCAGTTCGCGATTCCGGAGCAGCAGCCCCCGGAACGGCTGGGGAACTCTGCTCAGTGCTTCATCGACGACCGCCACTTGGAGAAGTGTACGAAACACGGACGTGATTTTCCGAAACTGGCCGCACATGTCGGTATTCCCACACCTTTCGATATCCGGGTCTCCGGACCCCCGGGACATGCCTGCGCGGCTTCCCGGGGGAGCACCGGAACGACCCGGGACGTGCTGTGACACCATTGACAGCCGTGACAGGCAGACCAGATTCGTCCCCCCGCTCCGACACTCCTCGCACACTGACGGCCGGCATGCCCGTCGTCACGATGATCGGCGGAGGTCAGCTCGCGCGGATGACGCATCAGGCGGCGATCGCACTCGGTCAGACGCTGCGCGTGCTCGCGGGCAGCCCGGACGAGCCCGCCGCGCAGGTGAGCCCGAACGTGGTGCTCGGCAGTCACGACGATCTCGACGCCCTGCGCCGCGCCGCGACCGGCGCGCACGCGCTGACCTTCGACCACGAAGGCGTCCCCACCGAGCACCTCGAGGTGCTCCAGCGTGAAGGGGTCGCGGTGCTGCCGCCCCCGCAGGCCCTGATCTACGCCCAGGACAAGATCGCGATGCGCAATCGCCTCGGCGAACTCGGCGCACCGATGCCGAAATTCGCGGAGATCACGTCCGTCGACGACGCGCGCGCCGCACTCGGCACGCTCGGTGACCCTTATGTGCTCAAGGCTGCACGCGGCGGCTACGACGGGCGCGGCGTGTGGATCCTCGACGACCACGCGGAACTCGAACGGGTCGTCGCCGAGCAGCTCGCGGCCGGTGTCCCGCTGCTCGCGGAGGAGAAGGTCGAATGGCAGCGGGAACTGTCCGCGATGGTCGCACGGTCCCCGTTCGGTCAGGGCGCGTCGTGGCCCGTCGTCGAGACGGTGCAGCGTGACGGGCAGTGCGCCGTCGTCATCGCTCCCGCCCCGAACCTTCCCGAGGACGTCGCCGCCGCTGCCGAGCAGCTCGCCCTGCGGATCGCCGGGGAACTCGGCGTCGTCGGCGTCATGGCGGTCGAACTGTTCGAGACCCGCACCGGCGAACTCGTCGTCAACGAACTCGCGATGCGTCCGCACAACTCCGGGCACTGGGGGATGGACGGCGCCCGCACCGGACAGTTCGAGCAGCACCTGCGGGCCGTCCTCGACTACCCCCTCGGCGACACCACCCCCATCGCGCCGGTGACGGTGATGGCCAACGTGCTCGGTGCGCCGGAGGCGCCGGCGATGAGCATGGACGAGCGCCTGCACCACCTGTTCGCCCGGATGCCCGACGTGCACGTTCACCTCTACGGCAAGGGCGAACGCAAGGACCGCAAGATCGGCCACGTCAATGTGCTCGGTGCTCCGGGCGGGTCGATCGACGACTCCGACTACGTCGCCGCGGTGCGCGAACGAGCGGAGCGCGCGGCGCACTGGCTCTCGCATGCGGTGTGGACCGACGGTTGGAACGAACACACGGGAGAAAGCGGTGAGTGACGTGGCGCAGGGTGCACAGGTCGGCCTGATCATGGGAAGCGATTCGGACTGGCCGACGATGCAGGCGGCTGCCGAGGCGCTGGTGGAGTTCGGGATCCGCTTCGAGGTGGGTGTCGTGTCGGCGCACCGCACGCCGCAGCGCATGCTCGACTACGCCAGGGACGCCGCCGGTCGCGGCATCAAGGTCATCATCGCCGGCGCCGGCGGCGCAGCTCACCTTCCCGGCATGGTGGCCTCCGCCACCCCGCTGCCCGTGATCGGCGTGCCGGTTCCGCTGAAATACCTCGACGGCATGGATTCGTTGCTGTCCATCGTGCAGATGCCGGCCGGTGTCCCCGTGGCCACCGTCTCGATCGGTGGTGCCCGTAACGCGGGTCTGCTCGCAGCGCGCATTCTCGGCGCTTCGGACCCGGCGCTGCGTGAGCGGATGGAGCAGTTCCAGGCGGGTCTCGAGCAGATGGTGCTCGAGAAGGACGAGGCGCTGCGGCAGAAACTGCTCGGCTGACGGAGTATTCCGGCCCGAGTTCGTAGCGTCGTAGGCTGACGAGATGAGAGAGGCCCGGGGTCCGGGCAGGGCAGCGCGCGCGTCCCGCGGTGTGCCGACGGTACGCGCCGTCTCGGCCCTCGCACTGTGCTGGGGGAGGCTCTGGGGTGGCTCGGTGTCGTTAGACGACGAGTTCGGCCTGTACGTCTGCACCGGCATGCGCGGCGGCTTCGCGCGCGGCGGCACGACCGTCGGTGGGGTATTTCTCACCCGGAGACCGCCCTCGCGCAGGTTGCTGCGCCACGAAGCGGTGCACGTGGACCAGTGGGCCCGCTACGGCATCGGCTTCGCGGCGCGCTATCTGTGGGAGGAACTCCGCAACCCGGGTACGCGCAACCGATTCGAGGTCGAGGCAGGACTCGCCGACGGTGACTATCGCACGGAGCGCGGGATCACCCGTCGAGACGAACCGTGATCTTCTCGCTCGCCACGCGGCGCTCGGTCGCCCCCGGATCAGGATTGCTCACCTGCACCAGCGACGCTCGTGCGGCGAGGACCGCGAGCAAACCGTCGACGAGGTCGTCGGGCTGCGACCAGGAACGGGAGGACAACACACGGTCGCCGTTGCCGATACCTGCTCGCGAGGCCGAATCCGCGGCTGCGTCGCGAACTTCCGAGAGGGATCGCCCGGCGAGTACCGCCTCGCCCGAACCGGAGGACCGGAACTGGTCGCCGTGCATCCGCACGTCCGTAGCGTAGTCGGTGATCCCGGGCGGCAGGTCGCGCACGGGTGCTCCGAAGGCGTCGAGTGACAGTGCGGCGACCTCGGCGACCGTGTCCACCTCATCCAGTCGGTCGGGGGTGACCAGAGCGAGGTCGGCGTCCGCATCGGCCTCGAGGACGACCTCGGCCCCGGCCCACCACGCACCCAGCAGGACGGCGGCACTCTGCCAGTGGGCGGGGAGCAACACCGAGACCCGGCCGCCGGGAAGGACACCGAACTGGTCTCGGATCATGTTGGCGGTCTTGGCTGCCCAGTTCGCCAGGGTGAGGGCCGACAGTTCGATGCGTGCGCCGGTCGCGTCGTCGTACCAGGTGATTCGCGGCCCCGCCGGATCGTCGGCGAGGATCGGGTCGAGCAGAGCATCGGTCAGAGTCGTCACGAACTACCTTCTTCTCGGATTACTTTTCACGCAGCTGTCGGTTCACGTAGCTGTCAGTTCACACAGCGGGGGCCGTCGGATCCCGCGTCTATCGGCGGCCCGGGAGGAGCCGGGGTAGCGGTGCCTCCGGCCGGGCTCAGCTCCGTATCGGAATCCGAGTCCGAGGTGGACGAACCGGAATAGGACGACGAGCCGGGACCGGTGTAGTCGCCGGCGAGGACCACCCGCACTGTGCCGGAAGGAAGCGACGGGTCGGACGCGGTGTCGAGGCCGCCGAGCTCCGCAGCCACAGCGCGAACCTCGTCGGAGTCCTCGTCGGCGCCGAAGACGGTCGATGTGCCCACCCCCGAGCCGGTGTAGTTGCCCACGACGCCTTCGAGGTATCCCTCTGCCGACAAGGTCACGGAGACCTCCGAAGCCAGACCGGACACCGAACCGGCATTGGCGATATCCACCGTGACGGCCGAGGGGTCGATGTCGGGTGCGGGCACCTCGGAAGAGGTGGTCTCGCTGCCGTCGGGCTCCCGGCCGATCAATTCGGCCACGAAGTCGCGCACCTCGTCCGGGTCGACCTGCACGAGGGACTCGCCGTAATCGGTCATCGCATTGATGTCCTGCACCGGGATCGTCGCGAACTTCACGTCGCCCCCGGCCAGACCCTGCAACTCGGTGGCGAGCGCCATGATGTCCCAATCGGAATCGAGCACCACGGATCGCTGCACCGCCGCGGTCAACTGGCTCACCTTCGAGGGGTTGGAGAGGGTCTTGGCGCTGAGCACCTTCTGGGCCAGCGATGCCATGAACACCTGCTGGCGCACGATCCGGTCGAGATCACCCCGGGGCAGGTCGTGACGCTGCCGGACGAAGCTCAACGCGTCCGAGCCGTCGAGGGTCTGCACACCCGCCTCGAACTTCGCGCCCGAGAGAGGCTCGTCGACGGGTGCGTTCAGGCACACGTCGACACCGCCGACGGCATCGGTCAGCAGCACGAACCCGAGAAGTCCGATCTCGGCGTAGTGGTCCACCGTCACGCCGGTGAGATTGCCGACCGATTCGATCAGCGCCTCCCGGCCGGACAGAGTGGACTCGGCTTCGAGCTCGGCCTCGCTCGTGTCGGCGTCCGCCTCGAGGAGTTCGGTACGCCGGATCGCCTTCGTGGCCCCGTAGGCCGCGTTGATCTTCGACATCCCGATCTCGGGCACCTCGACGTAGGTGTCGCGGGGGATCGACATCGCGGTGGCCGACCGGCCGTCGTTCGGTATCCGGAGCAGGATGATCGTGTCGGTGTTGTTCGCCACCTCTTCACCCGCCCGCAAGGCGTCGAGTTCGCGTTGTGAGAGGGGGTTGCCGTGCGCATCGGTGCGGCTGTCCGTGCCCACCAGCAGGATGTCGACGGCGCCGTCCTCTCCGTCGCCGAGTGAGAGGCCGCGGACCGAGGCCAGGGACGACCGCAGGGAGTCGATACTGCGCCACGCCATACCGGTGACGACGAGGACGAGGCACGCGGCGATCGCCACGACAAGCTGCCACGGCCTGCCGCTGTACACCCGGACTTCTCCCGACCTGTCCGCGGCGGGAGGACGCGGTTCGCGGCGTCCGGTGCGCCGGGACTGCCCGGCGCGGGGCCCGGGCCGGTACCTGCCGTCGGCAGCTGTCGGCTCGCTCGCGCGGGGGCGACGTCCCGGCGGCGTGGGACGCCTTCCGGTGCGGCGACGCGGCTCTGGCGGCACCTGGTGCTCCTCCTGTGACGATGCTCGATGGTCGACGGCTCTTGATTGAAGGCTACTTGTGGCGGCGGTCGCGCGGCGCACACCACTCCGGCGTGCCAGACTTCTCCGAGTGCGTACAGTCCTCGTCACCGGAGCCCGTGGCCAGCTCGGCCGGCACCTCGTGAACCGCGGCACGGCTGCGGGAATCCCGATCCGCGGCGTCGGATCGTCCGAGGTGGACATCACAGATCCGCAGGCCGTGGCCGCTGCTGTAGAACCCGGTTGCGTGGTCCTGAACGCGGCGGCGTACACCGCTGTCGATGCCGCCGAAACCGACGAGGCCCGGGCCGCCGCCGTCAACGGCACCGGCCCGGGCGTGTTGGCCACCGTGTGCGCGGACAAGGGCGCACATCTCGTCCACGTCTCCACCGACTACGTCTTCGCCGGTGATGCCACCGAGCCCTACCGGATCGACGCGCCCACCGGTCCGCGCACCGCCTACGGCCGTACCAAACTCACCGGGGAACGAGCGGTGCTCGAACGGCTGCCGTCCGCGCATGTCGTGCGTACCGCCTGGGTGTACACGGGCGAGGGCACCGACTTCGTCGCCACCATGCGGCGGCTCGAAGGTGAGCGCGACATCCTGAGCGTGGTCGACGACCAGCGCGGCTGCCCCACCTACGCGCGTGACCTGGCGGACGGACTGCTCGAACTCGCCACGCGCGCCGACCGGATTCCGGGCGGGATCCTGCACGCGACCAATGCAGGGGAAGCGACGTGGTTCGATCTCGCCCGGGCGGTCTTCGAGGAGATCGGCGCCGACCCCGAGCGGGTGCGGCCCTGCGGCAGCGACGAGTTCGTCCGGCCGGCTCCGCGCCCGACCTACTCGGTCCTCGACGGCAGCGCCTGGATCGATGCCGGACTGACTCCCTTGCGGCCGTGGCGGGAGGCACTGCACGAGGCGATCATCGGGGACGGCACGACGCCTGCCGTGCGATGACGTGCGAGGAATCGGCCCGCGAGGTGGCCGACCCGATCGAGGTCGCTAAGGTGACCGGCGTGGATTCGAAGCTGGCCGTGGTGACGGTGACCTACTCGCCCGGCGAGCACCTCGAGAACTTTCTCACCTCGCTCACCTCTGCGACAGTTCTGCCGACGCAGGTGATCCTGGCCGACAACGGTTCGATCGACGGTGCTCCCGAAGCTGCCGAGTCGGCGCACGCGAACGTCCGTCTGCTCCGAACCGGCGGGAACATCGGTTACGGAGGGGCGATCAATCGCGCCGTCGCCGAGGTCGACTCCTCGGCAGAGTTCGTGGTGGTCGCGAACCCGGACGTGCAGTGGGCCCCCGGCTCGCTCGACGAACTGCTCGAAGCGGCGAGTCGCTGGCCGCGGGCGGGTTCGCTCGGGCCGTTGATCCACGAACCCGACGGGAGCGTCTATCCCTCGGCGCGTGCCGTCCCCACTCTGGTCTCCGGTGCCGGTCACGCGCTGCTGGGCACCGTGTGGCCGGCCAACCCGTGGACACGCCGCTACCGGCAGGAGAACGAGGAGATCAGCGAACGCCCCGTGGGGTGGCTCTCCGGATCGTGCCTTTTGCTGCGCCGGGCCGCTTTCGACTCGATCGACGGCTTCGATTCGCGATACTTCATGTACATGGAGGACGTGGATCTCGGCGACCGGCTCGGGCGGGCAGGCTGGCTCAACGTGTACGTGCCGTCCGCGGTGGTCACCCACGCCAAGGGGCACGCCGCCGGTCGGCACCCCGAGCTGATGCTTCCGGCACATCACGAGAGTGCCTATCGCTTCCAGGCGGATCGGCACCCCCACCGGTGGCAGGCGCCGCTCCGGTGGGCGTTGCGGGCCGGGCTCGGGGTGCGGTCCCGCCTCGCGGTCGCAGCTGCCGTGCGAGAGCGTCGAAACGGGAGGACCGACCAGAACACGCCGGTCGGCACGACAGTGGACAAGGGGAGACGATGACGAGTGATTCGGCACCGCACACCGACGCGGTGATTCTGGTCGGTGGACAGGGCACGCGGCTGCGGCCGTTGACCTTGTCGGCACCCAAGCCGATGCTGCCCACCGCCGGGGTGCCTTTCCTCACCCACCTCCTCGCGCGGATTCGTGAGGCCGGCATCAAGCACGTCGTCCTCGGCACGTCGTTCAAGGCAGAGGTGTTCGAGGAGTACTTCGCCGACGGTTCCGATTTCGGCCTCGAGATCGAGTACGTCACCGAGACCGAGCCTCTCGGTACCGGTGGCGGCATCCGCAATGTGCTGCCGAAGCTGCGCGCGGAGAACGTCATGGTGTTCAACGGCGACGTGCTCGGCGGCACCGATCTGGGTGCGGTGCTCGACACCCATGTGCGGACCGAGGCGGATGTGACCCTGCACCTCGTGCGGGTGAGCGATCCGCGTGCGTTCGGATGTGTGCCCACCGATGCAGACGGCCGGGTGACCGCCTTCCTCGAGAAGACCCAGGATCCGCCGACCGACCAGATCAACGCCGGCTGCTACGTCTTCCGCCGCGAGATCATCGAGCAGATTCCGTCCGGTCGTCCGGTCTCGGTGGAGCGGGAGGTGTTCCCGACCCTGCTGACCGAGGGCAAGAAGGTGTACGGACATGTCGACGCGGCGTATTGGCGCGATATGGGAACCCCGGAGGACTTCGTCCGTGGATCGGCCGACCTGGTGCGCGGAATCGCCCCGTCGCCGGCGCTTCCGCCGCAGCGTGGAGAGTCGCTCGTGCATCCGGGTGCCTCGGTCGCTCCGGGGGCGTTGCTGATCGGTGGCACTGTCGTGGGCCGTGGTGCGGAGATCGGTGCCGGTGCCCGGTTGGACGGCGCGGTGATCTTCGACGGTGCGCGGGTCGAGGCCGGTGCGGTGATCGAGCGGACCATCATCGGGTTCGGTGTGCGGGTGGGTCCGCGGGCCCTGATCCGTGACGGTGTGATCGGTGACGGCGCCGACATCGGTGCCCGGTGCGAGTTGCTGCGCGGGGCCCGGGTCTGGCCGGGAGTGAAAATTCCCGACGGCGGTATCCGGTTCAGCACCGACGTGTGAATCGAGAGGCAGAGGTGAGCTTCGAAAGGTATGTAGCGCTCGGGGATTCGTTCACCGAGGGTGTCGGCGACCCGGATCCCTCGCGTCCCAACGGGGTTCGCGGATGGGCCGACCTCGTCGCCGGGGAACTGGCGCGCCGTTCCGACAACTTCGCATATGCGAATCTCGCGATCCGGGGCAGACTGCTGCGACCGATCATCGACGAGCAGCTCGAGACGGCAGTGTCGATGCGTCCCGATCTCGTGACGATCTACGCCGGCGGCAACAACCTCATGCGTCCCAGGCTCGACCTCGACCAGCTCGCGGCGGAGTACGACGAAGCGATCGGGAAACTCGCCGCGACCGGTGCCCGTGTCCTGATGTGGACGGCCTACGACGGGAGCTGGGCGCCGGTCTTCGGGATCCTGCGTGGCCGCTGGGCGGTGTACAACGAGCTCGTCCGCGAGATCGCGGACCGGCACGGCGCGGGCATCGTCGACTTCTGGCGCTTCGACGAGTACCGGGATCTGCGCATGTGGGACTTCGACCGGTTGCACATGTCTGCTGCGGGACATCACAACATGGCCCTGCGGGTGCTCGACCTGCTCGGTGTCGAACACGGCCTCGGACCGGTGCAGTTCGAGGAGGCACCCGTCCTCACCCGTGCTCAGGAGCGTGCTGCGGACCGCGCGTGGATGCGCGACTTCTTCGTTCCGTGGGTGGGCCGGCGGCTGCGCGGCGTGTCCTCGGGCGACGGCATCACCCCGAAGTATCCCGGACTCGGACCGGTCCGGTTCTGACATCCCGCTCGTCCCGGCAGACCCGCCGGGACGAGCGCGGAGACATCAGCGATGACGCCGTGCCGCGGCGAGGCGGACCAGGTGCGCGATCGTCTCGTGCTCGGCTTCGGCCGGTAGCGCGTCGACCGGCCACCACTGCAGGTCGGTCGACTCGTGACTGCGGACGGGGCGGGCGCCGGACGGGGCGGTCACCAGGAAGCGCAGGTCGAGGTGGCGGGTGGGAACGCCGAGCGAGCAGGTGATCGGATGCGTATGCGCCGACAGCAGATCCGGGTCGATCACGAGACCTGAGATGCCGGACTCCTCGGTGGCTTCTCGCAAGGCGGCATCGACGACAGTCTCGTCGGCCGGCTCGCAGTGCCCGCCGAGCTGGATCCACCGGCCCACCCGTGGATGCAGTGTGAGCAGGACGTTCCGGTGGTCGGCGTCGAGCACGATCGACGACGCCGTGATGTGTCCGGGGGCGTGCTCGCGAAGACAGCCGTCCGGTGCCGAGTCGAGGAATGCCAGCATCGTGTGCCGGAGGGACTCGGCGTCGGGTGAGTCCGTGCGCCATGCGGAGAGTCGATCGATCGCGGAGTCGTGGAGTGAACGTGCCGACACGGCTACAGCTCCACGAAAGCGTCGCCCGGTTCCGCGGGTTCGCGCGGGCCGGTTTCGGTGACCGGATGGCCCACGGCGATCGCACCGAGTGGCGACCAGTCGGCGGGTAATCCGAGTTCCTCGCGCACGATGTCCGGCGCGAAGATCGTCGATCCGATCCAGCAGCTGCCCAATCCGCGGGTTGCCAGGGAGACGAGCAGCCCCTGTACGGCCGCGCCCACCGCGACGGTGAACATCGTCTCCTCCGCGGCGGTGCGTCGCGGGTCGGGGTAGTGGTGGGCGCCGTCCATGACCCGGAACGGCACTATGACCTCCGGGGCGTCGTAGAGGATCGAGCCGCGTTCGAGTCGACGTTCGACCGCAATCGGCTCCAGTCCGTCGCCGGCGAGATCTTCCGCCCAGCGGTCGCGCATACGATCGAGCAACCGGCGGCGGACCTGCTCGGTACGGACCCAGACGAAGCGCACCGGGCGGGTGTGGTGTGGCGCCGGGGCGGTGAGCGCATCAGCGATCGCATCGCGGAGATCCTCCGGATCCACCGGTTCGCCGGAGAACTGCCGCACCGAACGGCGCAGGAGGAGAGCCTCGTTCCGGCCACGCTCGAGCGCCTCGGCGGTGCCGAGCCAGAACAGGTCCTCCTCACCGTTGCGGATCAGCTCACGTGCGGTGGATCCGTCGTCGCGCAGGTCGAGGCCGCGCACCACGGCGACCGGAACGCCCCCGAGTTTGCCCTTGACGAGGTCGCCGGCCGCCGCGATCTCGTCGGCGACAGCCACCTCGGTCACCTGCAGCTCGTTGCCCTGCCCGTCACGGGAGCCCGCGTAACCGTGCAGGACGGGGATCCCGGACGAGCCGATCGCGGCGTCGGTCTGTCCCACCCGCCAGGCCCGGCCCATCGTGTCGGTGACGACCACGGCGATCCGTACGCCGAGCGCCGCACCGATCCGCTCCCGCAGGGCAGCGGCACTGGCGTCGGGATCTTCCGGCAGCAAGGCGAGTTCGGCTCCGTCGACATTGGACCCGTCGACTCCGGAGGCCGCCTGCACGATGCCCAACCGGTTCTCGGTGATGAGGGTGCGCCCCTTGCGTGCCAGGACGCGGACGGCTTCCTGGTTCACGAGACGGCGGCGGAGGGCGTCGCGGCTGTCGGGGTCGGTGGGTGCGGACACGATCCGCCCTTCGACCTTCGAGACCACCTTGCTCGTGACCACGAGGACGTCCCCGTCGGCCAGCCACGGTGCGGCCTGGGCGATGGCCGCGGCCAGGTCGTCGCCCGGCCGGAACTCGGGGAGTCCGCGTACGGGCCGGATCTCGATCGATCCGCCCGGAGCGTGGTCGCGCACGGTGGGGTCGGTGACGGCGTCAGGAGACATCACGGGGTTACTCCGGCGAGCTCGAGGGCGGCGCGGGCCATCTCGGCCGTCGCGTCGGTGTCGGTCATGAGCAGTGGTACGGATCGGACCTCGACACCCGGCACTTCGGCGCGATCGGTCGAGTGCACGAGCCATCCGTCGAGAATGCCCGTTCCGGAGCGGGCTCCGTAGTACCTGCCGACAGCTTCGGCGGTCGTCTCCACCCCGATGACGTCCAGGCATGCATCGGCCATCCCTCTCAGGGGCTTTCCGTCTATCACCGGGGACAGGCCGACGACCTTTGCGGACGTGGTGCGCAGTGCTCCGCGGATACCCGGGATCGCAAGAATCGCGCCGACACTCACGACGGGATTCGAGGGTGCCAGCAGGACGGCGTCGGCATTCTCGATCGCCTCGAGCACTCCGGGAGCGGGCTTGGCGTCGTCTGCTCCGATATGGGCGAAGCTGTGGGTAGGTACCTGGGCACGGTGGCGGACCCACCACTCCTCGAAGTGCACGGCGCGTTGCTCACCGTCCTCGGGATCGGTGATGACGACGTGGGTCTCGCTGCGGTCGTCGGATACGGGCAGCAGGTCGACACCCGGCTTCCACCGCGTACACAGGGCCTCGGTGACCGCAGAGAGGGGATAGCCGGTCCTGAGCATCTGGGTCCGGATGAGATGCGTGGCGATGTCCCGGTCACCGAGACCGAACCAGTCGGGGATCGCACCGTAGGCGGCGAGTTCCTCCTTCGCGTTCCACGTCTCGCCGGCGCGGCCCCAGCCGCGTTCCTCGTCGATCCCACCGCCCAGGGTGTACATGCAGGTGTCGAGGTCGGGACAGATCCTCAGCCCGTGCATCCAGACGTCGTCGCCGACGTTGACGATCGCCGTGATGCGGTGCGGCGCGTCAGGATTCGGTTCGACTCCCGGAGAAATATCGAGAAGTCGGCGCAAACCTGACAGAAAACGCGCCCCACCTACACCTCCGACCAATACAGTCACATTCACGGCCCAAGCCTAAGCGGTGCGCTTCGTACCCCGTTGCGCACCGTCCGAAACGTGTTTCGGCAAAGCGGCCGATGATATGTGAACAACGCCGCTCCGCTTGACCACGACACGCCCGAAGTGTCTAATCACATACATGTCATTCGAAAATCGAATTCGAGATTCCTTGCGGTGAACCCGCATTCGAACGAGTATTCGAAGGATGGCAGCGGGTTGATCCCCGGTCATGATTCGGCGCTGCAGGTGAGGAGGGACTATGGCCGGCGAGCGCGACAGCTCGGAGCTCACTCGGAGCGACACTGCAGTCGACTCTGTCTGTGACGACCCGGATGTGGGGGTGCCCGTCCTGAGTTTGATCTCAGGATTCGGTGATCCCGCGGACGGCGAGGAGCAGTGGCAGGAGCGTGCGCTCTGTGCGCAGACCGATCCGGAGGCATTCTTCCCCGAGAAGGGTGGCTCCACCAGAGAGGCCAAGCGCATCTGCATGGGTTGTGAGGTACGGGACGATTGTCTCGAATACGCACTCGCTCATGATGAGCGGTTCGGAATATGGGGCGGGCTTTCCGAGAGGGAACGCCGTCGCCTCAAGCGCGGAATAGTCTGACGCAGGGTTCGGCCCGGTACGGGGAGTACGGGACGAGGAAACACCGAGTCGGACGACGAAGGTCGGGTTGCGGCCGTGGGGGACGAGCAACCCGGCCTTTGTCATTTCTGCCCGAAGGCGTTCAATCCTCTTCGTCTTCACCGAGCGTCGGATCCACCACCTCCGGCTCGATGCCGAGATAAGTGGCCACCTGGTGCACGAGAACGTCGTGGACCAGATCCGTCAGATCGTCGGGATCCTTGGCGCGGACTTCGAGCGGCCGCCGGAAGAGCACGATCCGAGCGCGGGTCGCGGCGCCTCGTCGATCGATGCCCGCAGGCACGAGCCGGGACAGCGGCACCGGCCCGTCCGCTACCACCTCGTCCGGCCAGTTCACCGAGTCCGGGTCGCGCGCCCGGATCTTCGGGACCTCGTCGACGGCGATGTCGAGCTTGGTGAGACGGTTGTGCCAACGCGCGTCGATCGGGGCGAACGCCCCGAGTACCAGAAGGTCGAATTTCTCGGCGCGGGTCTTCCATGCCGGCAGGCTCTGTGGGAACAGCGGGCCGCGGATCCCTCTGCCGCGACGCGCCACGGAGCGGGACGAGACTGGGCGGGAACGGCGTGGGCGGACCATGCCATGGACATTACGACACGAAAATCCTTCCTCCGTTTCGGTGTGTCCGAATAGTCCCGCAGCGTTCGAAGCGATACGCTCCCAGTCGTGAGAACACTGCGTCGATGCTGCCGGCCTGGGTGCAAGAACCCTGCTGTTGCGACGCTGACCTACGTGTACTCGGATTCCACTGCCGTCGTCGGTCCCCTGGCGACCGTCGCGGAACCACACTCGTGGGACCTCTGCGAGATGCACGGTTCGCGCATCACCGCTCCCAAGGGATGGGAGCTCGTCCGGTACGAGGGCGCGTTCTCGTCGGCCACCCCCGACGAGGACGATCTGACCGCCCTCGCCGAGGCCGTGCGCGAGGCCGGCTTGGGCGACCGGTCCCGTCCGGACTCCGACGAGGACGGCGCCGAAGAACCTCAGCGGGCCGTCGTGCCCCCCACCGCGCGTACCGGCCGACGTGGTCACCTGCGAGTTCTTCCCGATCCGACATCTTGAGCAGTTCGCACTAGGCTGAGCGGAGCCCGAGGTCGCGGAGGACGGCATCGGACGAGTCGAGCTTCAGGAGCGAATACAGTGGCGAGAGCTGCAGAGTCGGTATCAGCGGTCATCAAGGCGTACGACGTCCGGGGCGTCGTCGGAGAGCAGATCGACGAACAGTTCGTCCGCGAGGTCGGAGCGTCGTTCGCACGCCTGTTGCGCAGCGAGGGCAGCGCGGACCGGGTGGTCATCGGCCATGACATGCGTGCCTCGTCGCCGACACTGTCGCAAGCATTCGCCGAAGGTGTCACCGGACAGGGCCTCGACGTCGTGTTGATCGGACTCGCGTCCACCGACCAGCTCTACTTCGCCTCGGGACTGCTCGATGCGCCCGGTGCCATGTTCACCGCCAGCCACAATCCTGCCCGGTACAACGGGATCAAGCTCTGCCGTGCCGGTGCCAAGCCGGTCGGTCAGGACACGGGCCTGGCGCAGATCTCGGCCGAGCTCGTCGCCGGTGTCCCCGAATACGACGGCGAACGAGGCAGCGTCACCGAGCGCGACGTCCTCGAGGAGTACGCCTCGTTCGTCCGTGGTCTCGTCGACCTCTCGGAAATGCGACCGCTCAAAGTGGCGGTCGACGCAGGCAACGGGATGGGCGGGCACACCGTGCCCGCAGTGTTCGGTGCATTGCCCGTCGAACTGGTGCCGCTGTACTTCGAACTCGACGGTACGTTCCCCAACCACGAGGCCAATCCGCTCGACCCCGCGAATCTCGTCGACCTCCAGCGTCTGGTCGTCGAATCCGGCGCCGACCTCGGCCTGGCCTTCGACGGCGACGCCGACCGCTGCTTCGTCGTGGACGAGCACGGCGAGCCGGTCACGCCCTCGGCCGTCACGGCGCTCGTCGCCGCGCGCGAGCTCGCCAAGGAACCCGGTGCCACGGTCATCCACAATCTGATCACCTCGCGTGTGGTGCCCGAACTCGTCGCCGAGCAGGGCGGCAAGCCGGTGCGCACGCGCGTGGGGCATTCGTTCATCAAGCAGCAGATGGCCGAGACCGGTGCGGTCTTCGGCGGGGAGCATTCGGCGCACTATTACTTCCGCGATTTCTGGGGTGCCGACTCCGGCATGCTCGCTGCGTTGCACGTACTCGCCGCGCTCGCTTCGCAGGACGGACCACTCTCGGAGTTGATGAGCTCGTACAACCGGTACGCGGCCTCGGGGGAGATCAACTCGACGGTCGCCGATGCCACCGAGCGCACCGAAGCGGTCGTCACGGCGTTCGAGGATCGGGCAGTGTCGATCGACCGGCTCGACGGTGTCACCGTGGACCTGCCCGACAACGCTTGGTTCAACCTGCGGGCGTCCAACACCGAGCCACTGCTGCGGCTCAATGTGGAAGCGAGTACGGACGGCGAGGTCGAAGCGTTGGTGAAGGAGATCCTTTCTGTCGTTCGTGCGTAGACGGAGGGTCAACGGGAATAATCGAAGTGCCGGTACATGGCGTGCCGGTACCGGTTCGGCGAAGCACCTGGGTCGATTCGGGGCATCGCCGAGGCCGGTCAGCCAAAGCGCCGAGGTCGCGGCGGCAGAAGGAAGGTGATGCGGTCGTGACGGCACCCTCGCCGCTGTTCGACTTCGACGATGCGGGTGGTCTGCTCGCCGCCGATGTCGACGGCGTCCTCAGAAGCGCGGCTCTCGGCGGCGCGCAGATCAGGTCGGTCGCAGCATCCGTCGACGAAGGACTGCTCGACCGGCTCACCGACATGCATCCTCGCAGCGTCGTTTTCGTCGGCACGGATGCTCGTGCCCGGGCGGCCGCAGAACTGGTCGTGGCGTTGCTCGGTGGTCAGGCCGGGGTGCCCCTGGTATCCGCGCCGACCACTCCACCTTGGGTGGGTGCGCTCGACATCGTGGTCGTCTCCGGGAACGACGCCGGAGATCCGGAGTTGGCGCGCAGCGTCGACGCGGGACTGCGCCGCAGCGCGGAGGTCGTCGTGGACGCACCCGACGAGGGCCCGGTGCGGGCGGTCGCTGCCGGCCGGGCGATGACGCTGTCGCCGCGGGTTCCTGTCCGGACCCGTTACGTGCTCGCCAGGCACGTCGCGGTGTTCTGCGCGGTGCTCGGGATGCTGCAGCGCGCTGTTCGGCTCGCCGGGGTCCCCCCGCTCACCGAGGTGGCCGATGCGGCCGACGCGGAAGCTGCGCGCAACCATCCGGCGAACGAGGTCTTCCAGAATCCGGCGAAATCCCTCGCCGTGCGCATGCAGTCGCGACGCGTGGTCTTCGCCGGGGACTCCGCTGCGACCACTGTGCTCGCCCGGCACGCTTCGGAGTCTCTGCTCCAGGCAGCGGGAGTGGTCGCGGGTGCCGCAGCGCTGAGCGACGTGCTCGCCGCCCGGGACCGGCTCATGGACGTCGTCACCGCGAGCGGAGAGTCGTACGACCCGTTCTTCCACGACGAGGAACTGGACGGACCGGCGCCGATCACGCCGGCTCGCGTGTTCGTGTTCAGCACCGACCCCGACCGATCGGCGGCGCAACGCAGGACGGCGGCGTTACCCGACGTGGAGTTGACCTCCGTGATCGGAGAGTTCGAGTCGAGTGCGGTACCCACCGTGCTGGAACAGGTGGCAGCGTTGACCGTCCGCACAGAGATGGCAGCCGCATATCTCGGATTGGCAGGGGGGAGATAGTGCACCGGCTCGAAGGTGCGGTGCGCTCGTACGCCTGGGGATCGCGGACCGCGATCGCTTCGCTGCGCGGCCGCACCGTGCCGTCCGATCATCCCGAGGCCGAGTTGTGGCTCGGTGCCCATCCGGCGGATCCTGCCCGCGTGGTGGACGCGGACGGTGGACAACAGTCGCTGCTCGACCTGCTGTCCGCCGATCCGCCGCAGCATCTCGGTGACCGCGCCGTGGGAACCTTCGGTCCCCGGCTGCCCTTCCTCCTGAAACTGCTGGCTGCAGAGGAGCCCTTGTCGCTGCAGGCGCACCCCAGTGCCCGCCAGGCGGCCGAGGGCTTCGCGCGGGAGGAAGCACTGGGCATTCCCGTCGATTCCCCCGTGCGCAACTACAAGGACGCGAGCCACAAACCGGAACTCGTGGTGGCGTTGACGCGCTTCGAAGCGCTTGCCGGTTTCCGCGATGCGAAACGGACGGTGGAACTCTTCGAGGCGCTGGCGGTGCCGGAACTCGATCCTTATGTGGGGCTCCTCGCCGGTCAACCCGATTCCAGCGGTCTGCGGGCGCTGTTCACCACGTGGATCACCTTGCCTCCGCCTGCTCTGGGGGCACTGCTGCCGCGGGTACTCGACGGTTGCGTGACCTATCTCGCGTCCGGTCGCGAGCGCGAACGCGATTTCGTTCCCGAAGTGCGTACCGCTCTGCAACTTGCCGACTTCTATCCCGGCGACGCGGGAGTTCTCGCGTCGCTGCTGCTCAACCGGATCACCTTGAAGCCGGGGGAGGGGCTCTATCTCGACGCAGGGAATCTGCACGCGTATCTGCACGGGATGGGCGTCGAGATCATGGCCAACTCCGACAACGTGCTGCGCGGCGGTCTCACGCCGAAACATGTGGACGTGCCGGAACTGCTGAGAGTGCTCGACTTCGATGCGGCCTCGGTACCGATCCTCGAAGCGGAGCCGGAGGCCCCGGACGGTGTGGCGACCGGGGCGCCAGTGGAACGGCGCTATCGCACTCCGGCACCGGAGTTCATGTTGTCGCGAATCGATCTCGGTGCGGGTGAGGTGCTCCGGGTCGACGCGGACGGACCGCAGATCCTGTTGTGCACTGCCGGGATCGCTCGCGTGGAATGTGGCGGGGAGACGGTGAACCTGAAGCCGGGCGATTCGGCGTGGTTGTCGGCCCGCGACCGGGAGCCCACCGTCCACGGATGCGCTGCGGACACGCTGGTGTTCCGCGCCCGGCTCGGCGACCTGCCGGGAATGCCGGTCGTCGACGAATCCTGAGAGCTGTTCCCGCCAGGAGCGGGATCACCCGGAAGGCGAAGCTCGAACGAGCTCGCCTTCCGTCGTTTCCGGACGGATCACAACATTTACAAATTCCTCAAAATGTCTAGACCTCTGACGAATGTGGATCTAGAGTCAAACCTAGAGTGGTGTGCGTCACCAGTTCGATGAGGTGCGCGCCATCGACGGGGATATCGACGGGGATGAGGAGAGACGACATGAGCACGGCATCGGCGGAGTCGCGCGAGGAACCCGAACTCCACTGGCGCGACCGCAAGCGACACCTGTGGCTTCTGGGCCTGGTACCGCCCACGGCATTGTTCCTCGCCACAGCGCTCGTGTGGGCAGGCAACCAGCTCGGTTTGCAGAGCATCACCCCGATCCTGTGGTGGATCGGGCCCATGCTGGTCTACGTCTTCGTTCCGACCCTCGACCTGTTCATCGGACCCGACGGTGAGAACCCACCGGACGAGATGTTCGAGCAGCTCGAGAACGATCGTTTCTACCGATACTGCACGTATCTCTACCTGCCCTTCCAGTTCGCGTCACTGATCTTCGCCTGCTATCTGTGGTCGGCCGACGATCTGTCCTGGCTCGGTATCGACGGCGGTCTCGGCGTGGTATCCGCGATCGGTCTCGCAATCTCCGTCGGCGTGGTTGCGGGTATCGGCATCAACACCGCGCATGAACTCGGCCACAAGAAGGTCGAATTCGAACGCCGACTGTCGAAGTGGGCCCTCGCCCCGTCGTTCTACGGCCACTTCTACATCGAGCACAATCGTGGGCATCACGTTCGCGTGGCGACTCCGGAGGATCCCGCCTCGGCGCGGTTCGGGGAGAGCTTCTGGCGTTTTCTGCCGCGCAGTGTGGTCGGCAGCCTGCGCTCGGCGTGGCGGCTCGAGCGCGCCCGTCTCGAACGTCTCGGCAAGCCGGTGTGGAGTGTGCACAACGACGTCCTCAACGCGTGGGCGATCTCGGTGGTGCTGTACGCGGTACTGCTCGGCGTGTTCGGTCTCGGTATCGCTCCCTACCTCGTGATCCAGGCTGTGTTCGGGTTTTCGCTTCTCGAGGTCGTGAACTATCTCGAGCACTACGGGTTGCTGCGGCAGAAGACCGGCAAGGGTCGCTACGAGCGGTGCTCACCCGCGCACAGCTGGAACAGCGACCACCTGGTGACGAACATCTTCCTGTACCACCTCCAGCGTCACAGCGACCATCACGCCAACCCCACCCGTCGCTACCAGACGCTGCGCAGCATGGAGGTCTCGCCTCAGCTGCCGGCCGGTTACGCGACGATGATCACCCTCGCCTATATCCCGCCGCTCTGGCGCAAGGTCATGGACCCTCGCGTGCTCGACCACTACGACGGCGACATCACGCGTGTGAACATCGAGCCGCGTCTGCGGGAGAAGATCCTGGCACGCTACGGCTCGACGGATTCCGCTGTCGGGGAAGGGAAGTGATCTAGTTGTCGGCATACCGTTGCCCGGTCTGCGATTTCGTTTACGACGAGAGTGCCGGTGCGCCCCACGAAGGATTCCCGGCCGGGACCCCGTGGGATGCCGTGCCCGACGACTGGCCCTGTCCCGATTGCGGCGTCCGCGAGAAGATCGACTTCGAGGAGCACGTTCGATGAATACCGATTACCGATTGTTCCGGTGTCTCGTGTGCGGCTTCGAGTACGACGAGGCCGAAGGGTGGCCCGACGAGGGCATCGAACCCGGCACCCGCTGGGAGGACATCCCCGACGACTGGTCCTGCCCGGACTGTGGCGCGGCCAAGGCGGATTTCGAAATGGTGGAGATCGTCCGCCGGTGAGCGGCAGGCCACACCGGAAGGGCGCGGCGCGTGGCGGCTTTGACGCACACCCGCCTGCGTGAGAGCGTTCCGACCATGTCGACCGCGCGCGTTCCCTTCCACGAGGCCAGTCGGGTGTTGTTGCGTTCGACAATTCTCGATGCCATGCGTGAGCTTCTGGCCGAACGCGACTGGTCGGCGGTCACCATGAGTGATGTCGCCCGAACCGCAGGCATCAGCCGCCAGACGCTGTACAAGGAGTTCTCCTCCCGGCAGGGACTCGCCCAGGGCTACGCGCTGCGTCTGGTCGACGAGTTCGTCGACGCGGTCGCCGACTCCGTGTACGCGCATGTCGGGGACGCGCGTGCCGCACTCGTCGACGGATTCGCCTTCTTCTTCGAGGCGTCCGCCGCCGACCCTCTCGTGCGGTCGCTGCTCGACGGGGAGGCCAAACCCGACCTGCTCCGCCTGATCACCACCGACGCCGCCCCGATCCTCGAACGCGGCGCAAGCCGTCTCACCGAGACCTTCCACCACAGCTGGATCGGGGCGTCCGAGACCGACGCGGGCATCCTCGCACGCGCTGTCGTGCGGGTCGCGCTGAGTTTCGTCTCCATGCCCCCGACCTCGGGGCGCGACGTGGCCGCCGACCTCGCCGATCTGCTCGTGCCGTTCGTGGAACGAGCGGGAGTACACGGCTGACCGGCTCCGCGGCCCTACCGGAGTGCGACCGAACCGATCGTCGCGCAGGTTGTATAGCCTGGAACCAACATCGTCTGCCGACAGGAAGAGGCATCTGCACGTGTCTGACACCACGCTCGTCGCCGACCGGGTCAACGGTCTCGATTTCAAGGTCGCCGATCTGTCCCTCGCCGAATTCGGCCGCAAGGAGATCCGGCTCGCGGAACACGAGATGCCGGGCCTGATGGCGCTGCGTCGCGAATACGCGGAGGTGCAGCCGCTGAAGGGCGCACGGATCTCCGGTTCGCTGCACATGACGGTCCAGACCGCCGTGCTGATCGAAACGCTCGTCTCCCTCGGCGCGCAGGTGCGTTGGGCCTCGTGCAACATCTTCTCCACTCAGGACCACGCCGCCGCGGCCGTCGTCGTCGGCCCGCACGGGACGGTCGAGGAGCCGAAGGGAGTCCCGGTCTTCGCCTGGAAGGGCGAGACGCTCGAGGAGTACTGGTGGGCGGCCGAGCAGATGCTCACCTGGCCCGGCGAGCCCGCCAACATGATTCTCGACGACGGCGGTGACGCCACGATGCTCGTACTCAAGGGTGCGCAGTTCGAGAAGGCGGGTGTCGTCCCGCCGGTCGACGACGAGCAGGACTCCGCCGAGTACCAGGTCTTCCTCGAGCTGCTGCGCCGATCGCTGGCAGCCGACTCGAAGAAGTGGACCACCGTCGCCGAGTCCATCCAGGGCGTCACCGAGGAGACCACCACCGGCGTGCTGCGCCTGTACCAGCTGTCGGCGGGCGGCGAACTCGCGTTCCCGGCGATCAACGTCAACGACTCGGTCACCAAGAGCAAGTTCGACAACAAGTACGGCACCCGGCACTCGCTGCTCGACGGCATCAACCGCGGCACCGACGTTCTCATCGGCGGCAAGGCCGCCCTCGTGTGCGGTTACGGCGACGTCGGCAAGGGATGTGCCGAGGCGCTGCGCGGGCAGGGTGCGCGTGTGTCGGTCACCGAGGTCGACCCGATCAACGCGCTGCAGGCCATGATGGACGGCTACGACGTCGTCACGGTCGAGGATTTCATCGGCCAGGCCGACATCGTCATCACCGCAACCGGCAACAAGGACATCATCACCTTCGAGCACATGAAGGCGATGAAGCACCAGGCCATCCTCGGCAACATCGGCCACTTCGACAACGAGATCGACATGGCCGGCCTCGAGCGGGCGGCCGACGTCACGCGTATCAACATCAAGCCGCAGGTCGACGAGTTCCGGTTCGCCGACGGGCATTCGATCATCGTCCTGTCGGAGGGGCGCCTGCTCAACCTCGGCAACGCCACCGGCCACCCCTCCTTCGTGATGAGCAATTCGTTCGCCAACCAGGTGATCGCTCAGATCGAGCTGTGGACCAAGCCCGACGAATACGACAACGAGGTCTACCGCCTGCCCAAGCACCTCGACGAGAAGGTCGCCAAGATCCACGTCGAGGCGCTCGGCGGCAAGATCACCAAGCTGACCAAGGAACAGGCCGAGTACATCGGTGTCGACGTCGAAGGTCCGTACAAGCCCGAGCACTACCGCTACTGAGCCCGCCCACTCGACGGGAATCACAGGGCACATGGGTGATCTGATCGTCGTCGAAGGTCTCGACGGGGCCGGCAAACGGACGCTGTCCGCCGGCCTCGTCGAGACCTGGCGCGAGGCAGGACTCACGGTCGCAACGCTGGCCTTTCCCCGTTACGGGCACTCGATCCATGCCGATCTGGGTGCGGAAGCGTTGCGAGGGCATCACGGGGACACCGCCGCGAGTGTGGAGGCGATGGCGTTGCTGTGGGCACTCGACCGTCGTGATGCAGCCGACGAGTTGCGCAAGATGCTCGCCGACAACGACATCGTGCTGCTCGATCGGTACGTCGCATCCAACGCCGCGTACACCGCGGCGCGCCGGAACCAGGACGCCACCGGCCCTGCGGTGGACTGGATCCGCCGGCTCGAATTCGAACGATTCGGGCTTCCGGTGCCCGATCTGCAGGTGCTGCTTCGGGTTCCCGTCGCACTGGCTGCGGCGCGGGCCCGTAACCGGGCCGCGACCGAGACGGATCGCGACCGCGACGCCTACGAACGCGACTCCGGTCTGCAAGAGCGCACCGGCGAGGTGTACGACGGGCTCGCGCAGCAACACTGGATGTCTCCGTGGGAGGTCGCAGGCCCGCAGACCGCCCCACGACAACTCGCCGTTCACATCTCAAATCTGCTTCACAACGGTGAAGGAGTGACACGATAGAGGTTATGAAGCCGAGGATTCTGGTAGTCGACGACGACACTGCGCTGGCCGAGATGCTCACCATCGTGCTGCGCGGCGAGGGATTCGAACCGTTCGTGGTGGGTGACGGTACGCAGGCGCTCGGCGCCGTGCGGGAGATCCGTCCCGATCTCGTCCTGCTCGACCTCATGCTTCCCGGTATGAACGGCATCGACGTGTGCCGGGTGCTCCGAGCCGATTCCGGTGTTCCGATCGTCATGCTCACCGCCAAGTCCGACACCGTCGATGTCGTCCTCGGCCTCGAGTCCGGTGCCGACGACTACATCGTCAAACCGTTCAAGCCGAAGGAACTCGTGGCGCGGGTGCGGGCACGGCTGCGCCGCACCGAGCAGGAACCCGCCGAGGTCCTGACGATCGGCGACATCACCATCGACGTGCCCGCTCACAAGGTGACTCGTGGCGACGAAGCGATCTCGCTGACGCCCCTCGAGTTCGACCTGCTCGTGGCTCTCGCACGCAAGCCGCGTCAGGTGTTCACTCGTGAGGTCCTGCTCGAACAGGTCTGGGGTTACCGGCATGCCGCCGACACCCGGCTCGTGAACGTCCATGTCCAGCGACTGCGTGCCAAGGTCGAGAAGGATCCCGAGAATCCCGAGGCGGTGCTCACGGTACGGGGGGTCGGCTACAAGGCCGGACCACCGTGATCCGTACCTACCGGCTTCGGCGGCGTATCACGCGAAGGACGCTGCCGCTGGTGAGGTGGTCGCGGTCGATGAGCAGCCGGCTCGCGCACACTTGGCGACGATCGCTGCAGCTGCGGGTCGTGACGTCGACCCTCACGCTGTCGCTGATCGTCATGTTCGTGCTCGGAGTGGTACTCACGAGCCAGATCACCGACCGTCTGCTCGAAGTGAAGATCGACGCGGCGACCGAGGAGATGGAACGCTCCCGCGCCCTGGTCGAGGGACAACTCGCCGGAGCCGACGACTCGGGGTCGCTCGCAGTCCGGCTCGACGGTGCCGCTGCGATCCTGACCAGCCGCGGAAATGAAGGGGGACAGGACGCCGGAGTCGCGGGCACCTTCGACCCCGTCCTGATCGTCCCCGGTGACGGACCGCGAGCCCCCACCTCGAGCGGGCCCGCCGATCAGATACCGCAGAATCTGCGTGCCTTCGTCCAGAACGGACAGATCGCCTACCAGTTCGCGACCGTCTCCGACCCGGAGGGATATACCGGTCCCGTCCTCATCGTGGGCAGTCCCACCGATTCCGACATCTCGACACTCGAGCTGTATCTGGTCTTCCCTCTCGGCGGTGAGGAACGCACCCTCGCCCTCGTGCGGGGCACACTGCTCGTCGGTGCCGTGGTCCTGTTGGTATCTGCTGGCAGCAATCTCCATGATCGTCGCGCGGCAGGTCGTCCTGCCGATCCGCTCCGCCTCCCGGATCGCTGTGCGATTCGCGGACGGGCGGCTCAAGGAACGCATGCCCGTACGAGGTGAGGACGACATGGCCCGGCTGGCGATGTCGTTCAACGAGATGGCCGAGAGCCTGTCGCGGCAGATCACCCAACTCGAGGAGTACGGCAACCTGCAGAAACGGTTCACTTCGGATGTGAGTCACGAACTGCGCACCCCTCTGACGACCGTGCGCATGGCCGCCGATCTCATCCACGACGGCAGCGACGAACTGGACCCTGTCCTCAAGCGGTCGTCCGAACTGCTCGTCGCGGAGCTCGACCGCTTCGAGAGTCTTCTCAACGACCTGCTCGAGATAAGCCGGCACGACGCCGGCGTTGCCGAACTCGCATCCGAGCGTCTCGACCTGCGGATGTGTGCGCGTGCTGCCGTCTCGACGGTGCGTCACCTGGCCCGCGAAACCGCCACGGAACTCATCGTGGATTTGCCGGACGAACCCGTCGAGGCGGAGGTCGACCCCCGGCGCGTCGAGCGCATCCTGCGGAACCTCCTCGCCAACGCGATCGACCACGGTGAAGGAAAGCCCATCCTGTTGCGGTTGCGGGCCGACGACGCCACGGCAGCGTTCGTCGTCCGCGATCAGGGTGTGGGCTTGCGGCCGGGCGAGGAGAAGCTCGTCTTCAACCGGTTCTGGCGCTCGGACCCGTCGCGGGTGCGGCGGTCCGGCGGCACCGGTCTCGGGCTCGCCATCAGTGTCGAGGACGCCAACCTGCACCACGGCAAGCTCGAAGCGTGGGGTGAACCGGGGCGGGGTGCGAGCTTCCGGCTCACGCTGCCGCGCGAGCGCGGACGTAAGGTGGGTCGCAGTCCGCTTCCCCTCGTCCCCACCGCTGTGCGGGCGGTGCAGGGCAGACTTCCGGAAGGCGCAGAAGTACCCGAGCGGCCGCCGGTGGGGGAGACCCCGAGCGACTCTGCGAGCACATCGTCGGAAGGAGCCAGTACATGAGCCGCTCGACTCCGCGTACAGCGGGCGTGCTCGTCGTACTTCTCGCACTGGTGCTGTCCGGATGTGCCACCCTGCCCGACTCGTCGTCCCCGCAGGCCATCGGAACCCTCGAGAGGGGACCGGTGACCACGGAGGTCGCAGCGCCCGTGCCGGGCCGCGAACCCGACCTCCTGCTGCGCGACTTCCTCCAGGCCAGCACCGACCCGGCGAACCGGCATCGCGCCGCTCGGCAGTTCCTCACCTCGAGCATGTCCGAGGCATGGGACGACGCTGCCAGTGCGACGATCGTCGACAAGGTCGACGTCCTCGTCGAGGAACGGGACGGCAACAGCGCAACCTACGTGATCCGGGCGAGCACCGTCGGACACCTCGAAGCAGGCGGTGTGTACCGGGCCGACGAGGGCGACTTCGAGGCCCGATTCTCTCTCGTGCGCACCGACGGAGAGTGGCGCATCGACGGGATGCCACCCGGTGTCATCATGGATCGGCCGCGCTTCCTCAACACCTATCAGCGCCGGTCGCTGTACTTCCTCGACCCGACCGGCAACGCTGTCGTTCCCGACCCCCGCTGGATCACGGGGCCTCCGGAGCAGACGGCCTCCCAGCTCATCGGGTTGCTCGTCGAAGGGCCGAAAGCGGTGCTCGCGCCGGCGGTCAAGAATCTTCTCGAGGATGTCACCGTCATCGGATCGGTGACGAAGGCGGATGGCCGTACGACCGACGTGGGGGTGGGACTCGGCGGGATCCGCATCGACTTCCAGGGTGCCGGCTCGATGGGACGGCAGGATCGCGAACTGCTCGCCGCGCAGGTGATCTGGACTCTCGCCAACGCCGACATCGGCGGGCCGTACCACCTCCTCGCGGACGGTCAACCACTCGACGAACGTTTTCCGAACGGGTGGACCACTGCGGATGTGGCGTCGATGAATCCCCTCGCCACGTCGAGCGTGACGGTCGGTTTGCACGCGCTGCTCGACGGGAGGCTGGTGAGCGTCACGGAGACAGGGGTCACCCCCGTCCGCAGCTTCTTCGGCGCATCCGACGATCTGCAATCGGTGTCCTTGTCACTCGACGGCGAACTCGTCGCCGCCGTCGAGGACACTGGGAAACCTGCACCGGAACCGGCCGCACAGCTCATGGTGGGCACCTACAACGAGGGAACGGCCGAGCCGGCGGTCGACGGCGGGACCATCACCCGCCCCACCTGGGCTCCCAACAACAACTCGGTGTGGGCGGTCGTCAACGGGACCGCAGTCGTACGTGCGGTGCGGGAACCAGGGACCGGACGGGTGACGGTGGTCGGTGTCGAGGCCGGGGCGATCCGGGGTCTCGGGGGCCGGATCAGTGAACTGCGCCTGTCGCGTGACGGGGTCCGCGCCGCCATGATCGTCGACGGCCGGGTCTTCGTCGCCACGGTCGTCCCGACGACGACCGGCGAGTATTCGCTCAGCAGTCCGCGCGAGATCGGCTTCGGTCTGGGCGGACCTGCCCTGGCGCTGGACTGGAGTACTGCCGACACCATCGTGGTCTCCCGTGCCGCGGCCGATGTGCCCGTGGTGCAGCTGGCGGTCGACGGCTCGCGAATCGACGCCTTGCCCAGTCGCAACCTCACGCCACCTGTGGTGGCGATCGAGGCGTCGACGAGCAGCGAATTCGTGGCGGACTCCCGCACGGTCTTCCAGCTCAACGACCGCGACCCGGCGGGCGACCGGTACTGGCGAGAGGTGCCCGGCCTCGCCGGTATGGCTGCGATCCCCGTGCTCCCCGGCTGAGCACTGTCGGTGATCTCGGGCACACTCCCCGGTGTGCTGTCGGCCCTTCTCGACCTCGTCCTGCCCTCCACCTGCGGCGGATGCGCTGCCCCCGGCTCGAGCTGGTGCCGGGTGTGCAGGCGGGAACTCACCGATCATCCCGCGGTGGTCGTACCCCGCGTCGATCCCGGAGTTCGGGTGTGGAGCCTGGGCACGTACTCCGGGCCCCGGCGTCGCGCGGTGATCGTCGCCAAGGAACGCGGACGCCGGGATCTCGCCGAGCCCCTCGGCCTCGCGTGGGCGGTTGCGATCTCGCGGCTACGGCGGTGGGGCGACCTGCCGGACGGACCGTTGATCGTGGCACCCGCGCCCACCCGGACGCGCGCGGCGCGGGCACGCGGCGGCGATCCTGTCACGCGCGCGGCCTGCGCCGCCGCGGCGCACGACCGCTCGCTGCACGTGCACCCGATCCTGAATGTGGCGGCGGGTGTGCGCGACTCGGTGGGGCTCACGGCAGCCGCCCGGCAACGCAATCTCACCGGGCGCATCTCGGTGCGTGCGGAGGGGCTGCCACGCTCGGTTCCGGTGCTCGTCGTCGACGACGTGCTCACCACCGGTACCACCGTCCGCGAGTCCGTCCGGGCGCTGCGGCACGCCGGATTCGAGCCTCTCGGAGCCCTCGTGATCGCTCACGCGTGAGTCCTCGAGCGGGCCCCGGAAGGGCACGCCGAGAGAGCGATGTACGACACGCAGTGAAATCGGGCGTGAACACTGGCAGTCCTTCGAGTTACGTACTACCGTCGCCATCAGACCCGGAAACAACAAGGTAGACGGGTGGAAACGCCTGTTCTTCCGTTCTGGGCGAGTGCTCTTTCGCGCTCACAAATCATGCCGGCGCGCGGGCTGCGCCGGCCGTAACTCGGGAGGTACGCGTGACGACCCCTTCGAAGTCCAAAGGTTCCGTTGCAGAGGCCGATGCCGCCACGGAAGGCGCCCGTGCCGACGTTGTCGTGAAAGGACGCAACGTCGAGGTCCCCGATCATTTCCGGATCTACGTGTCCGAGAAACTCGCGCGGCTCGAGCGTTTCGATCCGACGATCTTCCTCTTCGATGTCGAGTTGCAGCACGAACGCAATCGGCGTCAGAAGAAGAGTTGTCAGCGTGTCGAGATCACAGCCCGCGGGAAGGGTCCGGTCGTGCGGGCGGAGGCCAGCGCCGACAGCTTCTATGCTGCCTTCGAGTCGGTGATCAGCAAGCTCGAATCGCGCCTGCGACGGACGAAGGAGCGCCGCAAGGTCTCTTACGGTGAGAAGACTCCCGTGTCGGTGGCAGAAGCCACCGCGACGCTCGCCCAGGACGACGAACTCGCGATTTCGCCGGACTTGTCGCTCGGCGACACCGAGAAGGAGAGTCAGGAAGGCCCCGGCCGCATCGTTCGTACGAAGGAACACAACGCGCAGCCGATGACCGTCGACGACGCACTCTACGAGATGGAACTCGTCGGTCACGATTTCTACCTGTTCCACGACAAGGAGACGGACAAGCCGTCCGTGGTCTACCGGCGACATGCCTTCGACTACGGTTTGATCAGGCTCGTGTGACCCTGCCCGGAGTGACCGAAGGCACCCTCGCCATCGCGGTCACTCCGGCGCAGCGCCTACCATGGAATCCGGCCGGGGTCCGAGAAGGCCTCGGCCGGATTTCTTGTCCGTGCAGGTACCCGAGATTGAGGACGAACACCCAGTGCTGTCGCTGACGAAGCTGCTCCGGATCGGTGAAGGTCGCATGGTCAAGCGGCTCAAGCACATCGCCGAGCATGTCGATTCCCTCTCCCCGGACTTCGAAGCCCTGACCGACGCCGAGCTCCGTGCCAAGACGGACGAGTTCCGCAGGCGGTACCAGGAGGGCGAGACACTCGACGACCTTCTTCCGGAGGCCTTCGCGACCGCCCGTGAGGCGTCCTTCCGAGTCCTCGGCCAGAAGCACTATCTCGTGCAGATCATGGGTGGCGCAGCCCTGCACTTCGGCAACATCGCCGAGATGAAGACAGGTGAGGGCAAGACCCTCACCTGTGTGCTGCCTGCCTACCTCAATGCAATCTCCGGTGACGGCGTCCACGTCGTCACCGTCAACGACTACCTCGCCAAGCGCGACGCCGAGTGGATGGGCCGTGTGCACCGCTTCCTCGGCCTCGAGACCGACGTGATCCTGTCCGGGATGACGCCGGCACAGCGCCGCGCGGCGTATGCCGCCGACATCACCTACGGCACCAACAACGAGTTCGGGTTCGATTACCTGCGCGACAACATGACGCACTCGCTCGACGATCTCGTGCAGCGCGGTCACAATTTCGCGATCGTCGACGAGGTGGACTCGATCCTCATCGACGAGGCCCGCACCCCGCTCATCATCTCCGGTCCTGCGGACGCGTCGAGCAAGTGGTACTCCGAGTTCGCACGTATCGCGAAGCTGCTGAAGCCCGATGTGCACTACGAGATCGACATCCGCAAGCGGACCGTGGGTGTGCACGAGGCCGGTGTCGAATTCGTCGAGGATCAGCTCGGCATCGACAACCTGTACGAGGCGGCGAACTCGCCGCTGGTGAGCTACCTGAACAACGCGATCAAGGCCAAGGAGCTCTACGCCAAGGACAAGGACTACATCGTCCGCAACGGTGAGGTCGTCATCGTCGACGAGTTCACGGGCCGTGTGCTGTCGGGCCGTCGCTACAACGAGGGCATGCATCAGGCGATCGAGGCCAAGGAAGGCGTCGAGATCAAGGCCGAGAACCAGACCCTGGCCACGATCACGCTGCAGAACTATTTCCGTCTGTACGACAAGCTGTCGGGTATGACCGGTACGGCCGAGACCGAGGCCGCCGAGCTCCATCAGATCTACAGCCTGGGCGTCATCCCGATCCCCACGAACCGTCCGATGGTGCGTGTCGACCAGGGCGACCTGATCTACAAGACCGAGGAAGCGAAGTTCGCGGCCGTCGTCGACGATGTGGTCGAACGTCACGAGAAGGGACAGCCGGTCCTTATCGGCACGACGAGCGTCGAGCGCTCGGAGTACCTGTCGCGGCAGTTCACCAAGCGCGGGGTTCCGCACAGCGTGCTGAACGCGAAGTTCCATGAGCAGGAAGCGCAGATCATCGCACAGGCCGGCCGGTCGGGTGCGGTGACCGTCGCGACGAACATGGCCGGTCGCGGTACCGACGTCGTGCTCGGTGGAAACCCCGACATCCTCGCCGACATCGCGTTGCGCAAGCGCGGCCTCGACCCGGTCAACACGCCGGAGGAGTACGAGGCGGCGTGGGACGGGACGCTCGAGCAGATCAAGGCCGAGTCGAAGGCCGACGCCGACCGGGTGCGTGCCGCCGGGGGCCTGTACGTGCTCGGCACCGAGCGGCACGAATCCCGCCGTATCGACAACCAGCTGCGTGGACGGTCCGGCCGTCAGGGCGACCCGGGAGAGTCGCGGTTCTATCTGTCGCTCGGTGACGAGTTGATGCGCCGCTTCAACGGCGCCGCCCTCGAATCGATCATGACGCGCCTGAACCTGCCCGACGACGTGCCGATCGAGGCGAAGATGGTCTCGAAGGCCATCAAGAGCGCACAGACGCAGGTCGAGCAGCAGAACTTCGAGATCCGCAAGAACGTCCTCAAGTACGACGAGGTGATGAACCAGCAGCGCACCGTCATCTACGAGGAACGACGCCGCATCCTGCGCGGTGAGGACCTCGAGGGACAGGTGCAGCACATGCTCACCGACGTCGTCACCGCCTACGTCGACGGTGCGACCGCCGAGGGCTACGTCGAGGACTGGGATCTCGAACAGCTGTGGACGGCACTCAAGACGCTGTACCCGGTCGGCGTCGATTACAGGGCGCTCGTCGCCGAGAACGAGGACCTCGACCGCGACGGGCTGCTCGAGGTTCTGCTCGAGGACGCCCGTGCCGCCTACAGCCGCCGCGAGGCCGAACTCGAAGCCATCGGCGGTGAAGGAGCGATGCGCGAGCTCGAGCGCCGTGTCCTGCTGTCGGTACTCGACCGGAAGTGGCGTGAGCACCTCTACGAGATGGACTATCTCAAGGAGGGCATCGGCCTGCGGGCGATGGCACAGCGCGACCCCCTCGTCGAGTACCAGCGCGAGGGCTTCGACATGTTCACCGCGATGCTCGAAGGCCTGAAGGAGGAATCGGTCGGGTTCCTGTTCAACCTGCAGGTCGAGGCGTCGCAGCCGCAGCCGTCGGCGGGTGTCTCGGTCACGGCTGCCTCGGCAGCGGCGGCAGCTCAGGCGGCGCCGAGCCTGGCCAAGGCCGCTCCTTCCACACAGTCCGCACGCCCGGCGGCGGCAGCCACACGGACGGCGCCGGCACAGCCCGCGCCCGCCCCGGCGGCGCTGCGAGCGAAGGGACTCGACGAAACCGAACGTCGCTTGACCTACACCGGTCCCGACGAGGACGGTCGGGCCCACGTCGCGCGTACGACCGCCGCCGTCGATGCGGGATCCGCGCCGCGGCAGGCCGGAACCCGCAAGGAACGTCGTGCAGCGGCCCGGCGCGACGCGAAGGCCAACCGCCGACACTGAACCGTCGGCGCCGAACAGGCGTTCCGATGTCCGTCCACGACCCTGTGGCTC
The DNA here is from genome assembly GCF_040643435.1 of Rhodococcus sp. NPDC047139. Lineage (NCBI taxonomy): Bacteria > Bacillati > Actinomycetota > Actinomycetes > Mycobacteriales > Nocardiaceae > Rhodococcus > Rhodococcus sp. NPDC047139. The sequence goes on along the minus strand of NZ_JBEYUH010000009.1, from coordinate 7,097 downwards.
AGCCGAGCCACAGGGTCGTGATCGTCCACCGGTACGGCGCCCTCGGGCGTGGACGCTTGCGCACCATCCGGCCGGCGAACGCGTACACCCGCTCTCCGCGGGCGTAACTGCCGAACAGTTCGACGGTGCCGGGATCGACGGCGCGCACACGCGTGCGCAGCAGTACCGCGGTGTTGCGGCCCGCACGAGGTGCGCGGTTGGTGGTGACAGTGGCGAGGAGCCGGGGGTCGAGAACCGAGGTCGACTGCACAGCGGGTCGGCGTCCGTCGACGACTTCGAGAACGAGACGCACGGCCGCCGCCGCGAACCTCTCGACGCCCGGATCGAGTGGGATACTCGGGGGTTGCTCGGTACCGGCGCCCCCCACCTGCGGGGGCTCTGCCCCGTCGATCCGGGTGGAGGAGCGTCCGGAGCGCCCGTCGTGCGGTGTGGGCCGCGCACAGAGGTGGCTGCGGGGCTGTGCACAGTCCCGTTCGATCGGGGGTTCGACGCGAGTGAGACGGTGTACGTAACGGCCGGTGTGATGCGACATGAGCTCTCCCGAGAGTCGGTCGGAGGAAACGGCACCGGCGGAGACCGGTCCCGTGCTGCGGCTCGGGAGAGGACGAACCGCGCACATGATGCCACAGTCCGGGCGATCGGGCTCGGATGATGCGCAGCCGTGCCTTCCGCGTCCGGAGGCTCCGGGGCATACGGTGGTGTCGTGCTGCGAGGACTCGTACTCGATGTCGGTGGCGTACTCGTCGGGCCGGGAAGCGAACCCGGCACTTTCGCGGCGATCGTGTCGTTCCTGCGGAAGCGAGGTGTCCGTACCGCTCTGCTCAGCAATGACCCGGGCGGACCCGCGGCGCAGTGGCTGCGTGATCTCGAAGGTCCCTTCGTCGACTGCGTGGTGCTTTCGGGGGACGTGGGTGTCGCGAAACCACAGGCCGCCAGTTACCACGCGGTCGCGCAGTTGCTCGGCCTCGAACCGGGCGAATGCGTCTTCGTCGACGATCTCTTCGGTCATGTGCGGGCCGCCGCTGCTGCGGGGATGGTCGGCGTCCACCATGATGGTTCACACGACGTCCGGTCGGAGTTGGCCGTGCTCTTCGATTTCGATCTCGGGGAGATCGACACGCGAGATGCGGGCGACGCCGGGCCGTGGTGGCGGGGCACGGGAAGTTCGGATCACGAGGGGGAGCGGGGTCGATGGCGAGCCGGATGACAGCGCAGGACGCGTCGTACTACTACCTGGAGACGAGCAACACACCGATGCACGTGGGTTCGCTGGCGATCCTCGAGCCACCGGGCGAAGGTCTCGATTACGAGAACGTGCTCCGATTGGTCGAGCAACGCCTCCCCGAAGTGCCTCGTTACCGCAAGAAGGTGCGCGAAGTCGCCTTCGGGCTCTCGCGCCCCGTGTGGATCGACGACCGCGACTTCGATATCACCTATCACGTACGGCGCTCGGCTCTGCCGAAACCCGGCTCCGACGAGCAGTTGCACGATCTCGTCGCACGCCTGGTCTCGCGGCCGCTCGACCGCACGAGACCCTTGTGGGAGATGTATCTCGTCGAAGGTCTCGCGGACGATCGGGTCGCGTTGTTCACGAAGTCGCATTCGGCGCTCGTCGACGGCGAGGGAGCACTCGACATCGTGCAGGTGCTGTTCGACAAGGAACCCGAGCCCCGCGAGGTTCCCGAGGAACTGTGGATGCCCGAGCGCGAACCGTCGGAGTCCGCCCTGCTCGTCGGGGCGCTCGCCGAACTCGTCGCACGTCCGGGTGAGGGTGTCACCGCGCTCCGTTCCGCAATGGGTGATCTCGCGACGACTCTCACCGAGACCGTCGACGCGGTCGGAAGGCTCGCCCGAACGGCCGCGCAATCGGCACCCGAGACGCCACTGAACACGCAGATATCACGGAGTCGCCGGTTCTCGGTGGTGCGGTCCGACCTCGAGCCGTATCGCAAGATCCACTCCCGCTACGGCTGCACGATCAACGATGTCGTGCTCGCCGTCATAGCCGGTGCCTTGAGGTACTGGCTGCTCTCCCGCGGAGAGCCGGTCACCGAGTCGACCGTGGTACGGGCGATGGTTCCGATGTCGGTGTACACGCAGGATCCGGCCGACAGCGACGACAACGACACCATCCAGGTGCATCCACAGGGGGAGGTCTCGTCGTTCCTGCTCGACCTGCCGGTGGGGGAGCCGAACGCGGTCGTCCGCTTGTCGCACATAGCGCACGCCGGTGAGGCCTACTCACGGCAGCGGCGGCGCGTGGAGGCACAGACGATGGTCCGGTTGTCGGGTTTCGCTCCCGCGACCATGCACGCGGTGGGCGCCCGGGTGGCGATGGGGTTCTCGCAGCGGGTGTTCAATCTCATGATCACCAACGCCCCGGGTCCGCAGCACCCGCTCTACCTGACCGGGGCCAGGCTGCTGGAGATCTATCCGGTCTCGCCGCTGCTGAAGAATCAGGCCCTGAGCATCGCGTTGACGTCCTACGACGGAAAGATCTACTACGGTTTGAATGCGGATCGTGATGCGATGCCCGATGTGGACGTGGCAGCGACGCTGATCCAGGAATCGCTCGAGGAGCTGACGGATGCCGGCAGGTGAGAAGTGACGCGTGTCTACGTACCCGCAACGCTCGCGATGTTGCAGCGACTGGTTGCCGACGACGAGCTCGACGCGCTCGGCAGGACGGCCTTCGCGGTGACCCCCGCACTGCGGGAGGCTTACACGGCCGGAGATGACGACGAACTCGCCGAGGTCGCCATGGCCGAAGCGGCACGCGCCTCGTTGCGGCTGCTCGCGTCCGAGGACTCGGAGGAGCACCCCTCCTTCGCGTCCCGCCGGGTGGTGATCGCAGCCGATGTCGACGAGGTGAAACCGCGACCGGACCTCGACGACGCGGTCGTCAAGCTCGCCGGACCCATCCCGCTTCGGGCGGTGGCGTCGGTGCACATCGACCTGCAGGAAGCCGAGTCCGACATCGCCCGCGCTCGGGAGATCGTCGACGCGGCAGAACTGGGCGACGAGGAGGCCGAGTTCGTGCTGGGAGACGCGGAGGACCACGAACTCGCCTGGTATGCGGCCCAGGAACTGCCCTTCCTGCTCGAACTGCTCTGACTTTCGTGGCCGTGTGACGACGATCTCGACTCAACCTACGCTTCCGTAACCTCTGATAACCTGCGCGAGCGTAGCCTGGAGTGAGGAGAAGCGGTCGTATGGGTCTGAAGCAATGGATCGAGAAGCCTGCGGCACATGTCGCGCCCGGGGAGCGGTCGCTCTCCAACGTCCTGCGCGGCGCGGTGGCCCGGCTGACCACCCCTCTGCTCCCCGACGACTATCTCCACCTGGTCAACCCGTTGTGGTCGGCCCGTGAGCTGCGGGGTCGAATCATCTCGGTCCGATCGGAGACTCCGGATTCCGCGACGATCGTCATCCGCCCCGGCTGGGGTTTCGACTTCGGGTACGCCCCCGGCCAGTACATCGGGATCGGCCTGCACATCGATGGGCGCTGGCACTGGCGGTCGTATTCGCTGACCTCCTCGCCCACCTGGAACGACAAGGTCATCTCGATCGCCGTGAAGGCCATGCCCGAGGGCTTCTTGTCGAGCCACCTCGTCGGTGGCGTGCCGGAGGGAACCGTCGTACGTCTCGCGGCGCCGAAGGGCGATTTCGTTCTGCCCGATCCGCCGCCGGCAAAGATCCTCTTCCTTACTGCGGGCAGCGGTATCACTCCGATCATGTCTATGTTGCGAACGCTCGACCGCCGCGCGGTCGAGCGCGAACTCGAGCTGCCCGACGTCGTACACATCCATTCGGCGCCCACGGCCGAGAGTGTGATGTTCGGCTCCGAACTCGAGCGTTTCGCCGCCGACCACGACACCTTCCGGGTGCACGTCCGTCACACCCGCGAACAGGGCAAGTTCGCCCTGGCGGAACTCGATGAGGTGTGCCCCGACTGGCGGGAGCGTCAGACCTGGGCGTGTGGTCCCCAGCAGATGCTCGACGACATCACCGCGCACTGGGCTGCCGAGGGAATCGAGGACAGGGTCCATCTCGAGCGGTTCGCGGTCAGCCGCGCCGACACCTCGGGCTCGGGCGGAACCATCACGTTCGCCAAGTCCGGCAAGACCGTCACCGTGGACGGGGCCACGACCATTCTCGAGGCGGGTGAGAGCGTCGGCGCGCTGATGCCGTTCGGCTGCCGGATGGGAATCTGTCAGACTTGTGTGGTGCCGCTCGACAAGGGGCACGTCGTCGATCTGCGATCCGGCAAGGAACACGCAGAGGGCGAGCGCGTTCAGACCTGCATCTCCGCCGCAGCCGGTGACTGCACGCTGGACGTCTAGACACGACACCGACTGCAACCCGCGAAGGATCCCGCTTGGCCATCACCGACATCCGTGAGTTCTCACATCTGACCGAAGCCGACATCGTTTCTCTGGCAAATGAATTCGACGCGATCCGACGCGATGTGGAGGACTCGCGCGGCCCGCGCGACGCCCGGTACATCCACTCCGTCATCCGTCTGCAACGCGTGCTGGAGGTGGTCGGGCGGGGCGTGCTGTTCGGTTCGCGTCGCCGGTCGCGTTGGGTGCTGGGTACCGCTGCGCTGTCGCTCGCGAAGATCATCGAGAACATGGAACTCGGGCACAATGTGATGCACGGGCAGTGGGACTGGATGAACGATCCCGAGATTCATTCGACCTCGTGGGAATGGGATCAGACGGGCCCGTCGGACCACTGGAAGCGCGCCCACAACTACGCGCACCACACCTACACCAACATCGTGGGCATGGACGACGATGTGGGATTCGGCATCCTGCGCATGACCCGCGACGAGAAATGGCGTCCGCGCAATCTCGCGCAGCCGGTCGCCAACATCGTGCTCGCATTGACCTTCGAGTGGGGGATCGCACTGCACGACCTCTCGGCGAAGAAGGCAATCGACGGCGTGCCCCGCATGCAGTGGAATTCGTTGCCCAACAAGGAGTTCGCTGCCAAAGCGGGCCGGCAGGTCATCAAGGACCTGATCTTCTTCCCTGCACTCACCGGGCCGGCCTGGCGCAGCACGCTGTCGGCGAACCTCACGGCGAACGTGATCCGCAACATCTGGGCGTACCTGGTGATCTTCTGCGGCCACTTTCCCGATGGTGCAGAGAAATTCACCGTCGAGCACTACGAGAACGAGACGCGCGGCGAGTGGTATCTGCGGCAGCTCCTCGGGAGTGCGAACATCTCCGGCGGACGTGTGATGGATTTCCTCACCGGCAATCTCAGCTACCAGATCGAACACCACCTGTTCCCGGATCTGCCGAGCAACCGCTACCCGGAGGTCGCCGCGCGCGTGCGGGCGCTGTGCGGCAAGTACGACCTGCCGTACACCACCGGCCCGCTCACCCGGCAGTACCTTCTCGCTCTGCGTACGATCCACAAGCTCGCGTTGCCCGACCGGTTCCTGAAGGCGACCGCCGATGATGCGCCCGAGACGTCGTCCGAGCGCAAGTTCGACCGGTGGCGTCCGCACATGCCGGTGACGGTCCCCGAAACGCTCACCGGGCGGCGCCGAGGTCTGCTCACGGCGCTGCGTGCCCATGCCGAGCATGCAGTAGCAGAGCGCCGGCGGGGCCGCGGCGGATTGCGTCGCTCTCGCCGCCCGATTGATGTGTGATTCGCGTCACAGCACGGAAATCGGCCAACCTACGGGGCCGTAACTTACGGTAGGGTAGCCCGCATGGCGATATCGGATGTCAAGGAGTACGCGCACCTGACGGAGGCGGACGTCGAGGCCATCGGCCGCGAACTCGACGCCATCCGGCGCGATATCGAGGAGTCGCGCGGTGAGCGCGACGCGCGCTACGTCCGCAACACGATCCGGCTGCAGCGCGGCCTCGAGATCGGCGGCCGCCTCGTGCTGCTCGGTTCGAAGAAGCGGCCGTTGTGGCTGCTGGGCACGGGCATGCTCTCCCTGTCGAAGATCATCGAGAACATGGAGCTCGGGCACAACGTCATGCACGGGCAGTGGGACTGGATGAACGACCCCGAGGTGCACTCGGCCAACTGGGAGTGGGACAACGTCGACCCGTCGGCGCACTGGAAGATCACTCACAATTATCTGCACCACAAGTACACCAACATCCTCGGGATGGACGACGATGTGGGATACGGCCTGCTCCGTGTCACCCGCGACCAGCGGTGGAAGCCGTTCTACCTCGGCAACCTCGCCTACAACGCGATCCTTGCAGCGCTGTTCCAGTACGGCATCGCCATCCAGCTGCTCGAACTCGGCAAGGTCGTCCAGGGACGCGACGACCGCGAGCTGACCAAGGCGCGCGGCAAGGAGGTGCTCGCCAAACTCGGCAAACAGCATCTCAAGGACTACGTGATCTACCCGGCCCTGACCGGCCGCTCGTGGAAGTCCACGATGAAGGCCAACGCGACCGCAAACTTCGTCCGGAACATCTGGACCAACGCCGTGATCTTCTGCGGCCATTTCCCGGACGGCGCGGAGAAGTTCACGAAGCAGGACGTCGAGAACGAGACGCGTGCCGAGTGGTACCTCCGCCAGATGCTCGGCTCGGCGAACATCTCCGGTGGCAGGGTCATGGACTTCATGACCGGGAATCTAAGCTATCAGATCGAGCACCACATCTACCCCGACCTGCCGTCGAACCGGTACGCGGAGATCGCGGTGCGCGTGCGAGAACTCTGCGAGAAGTACGACCTGCCGTACACCACCGGTCCGCTCGCGGTGCAGTACTGGAAGTCGTGGCGCACGATCGCGAAGCTCTCGCTTCCGGACAAGTACCTCAAGGACGATCGCCACGCCGCCCCGGAGACCGCGTCCGAGCGGGGCTTCGGTGGGCCGGCCGAGATCGACCCGGTCACCGGTCGTCGCGTGGGCCTGGCCACCACGATCGAGAAGCGCCGCAAGCGCGGGCTCATCCGCCGCGTGCTCGGAATGCGCTGACCGTATTCATTCGAAGCAGAACGGACCCCGGTACCGCATGGCGGGTTCACATGATCGTCGCAACACTCTCAACGAGAGGTTGCGACGATCATGTCGTTTGCGGAGGACTGCGACCGGTTCGGTAACCATCTGG